>JAHEYS010000133.1 GCA_023251475.1 Prolixibacteraceae bacterium | reverse complement strand
TTGCCGGCCCGGAAAATGAGATCGTGAAAGCCGATCTTATCTACGGATATTATAATTACCTGTATCCCCTGATCGAACGAGTTGATGCCCCTCCTTCCAATCTTTATCACGGCTGGTTTGATCTCAATCGTGATGTTCCGGAATTATTTCAGCCCTGGTTCAGCCCTTCCGGTAATGATAACGCTGATCCTTCTTACCTTAGTTTACCCTTATTTGAACTTGCCAGCCGAATTGGCCAAAGTTTTGGTCTGAATAAAATAAAGGGAGAACTTGCTTATCTTGAAGCTTTTCTGGATCTTGTGCTTCAATACGGGAGAGACGAAGCAGGTGGAATTGCAGGCTTTGCCGATTGGTGGGAAACTACAGGAAGTGCCAGGACGATAACGCTTTCAGAAGGTCAGAATGCAATTTCCATTCTTACAATTCATAAATCCAAGGGACTCGAATTTCATACGGTTTTTGTCCCATTTTGCGATTGGGAAATTGTTCCAAACGGAAATAAAGCGCCCTACCTGTGGTGTAATCCCGGCAAAGCCCCTTTTGACCAGTTGGATCTGGTGCTGGTCCGTTACGGAGCTGCTCTTCAACAGACGCTCTTTTCAGAGGCTTACTTTAAAGAGATGCTCTACAGCTCTGTTGATAACCTGAATCTATTGTACGTGGCGCTTACAAGAGCTGTAAATTCTTTATTTATCTTCTGCCCCTACTCGCCGAAATTGAATCCCCCTTTCAGGAGTATCTCCTCACTGATCCAGGGGGTGATGGAAAATTCTGCTCTCCTTGATTCCATTGATCGCGGTAAATATATTAACCTTTCCGATCACTGGAATCCCATGACTAAAACTTTGGAAATTGGCGAACTTAAAAGAGTCCTATACTCTGCGCCTTCATTAAATTCTGAAATTAAAGTGCTTGATAGTCTTGCACTTGCTGCAAATGGAGAACGGTTAAAACTCCGAATGCACAGCGATAGTTATTTTGATCTTTATGATCTCTCAAAATCTGAACGGATCGGCCATGGAAAACTCATACATGAATTGTTTGCAAAAATCGAAACAGTTGCCGATGTCCCCCTTTCGCTCCGCCGTATGGTATCCGAAGGTAAAATTGATACTAAGACGGCCAGGGATTATGAGCACCTGATCTACGAAATATTACAAAATGAGCCTTTCAGATCATGGTTTGGGGGCGACTGGAAAGTTTTGAATGAGCGGGATGTCCTGCGTGGTAAAGAGAAAAGGCACCGCGCTGATCGTGTGATGATTAAAGATGGTGACCTGGTGGTTGTCGATTACAAAACAGGTACAAAATCTGAGCGCCATCATACCCAGGTGAGGGGCTATCTCAGCGATTTCCGAAAAATGGGATTTGTTCAGCCTAAAGGTTATATTTGGTATTTATCAGATAATGAATTAGTTGAAATTATATAAAAGTTTACCTGTGAAAAAAATACAAAATCCCTATGCCAAATCAGGCAGGGATACCTATCAGTGTTTTGGATGCTCGCCTAATAACCCCATTGGGCTTCAACTGGAATTCTGGAATGAAGGAGACCAGGTTGTTGCAAGATGGTTGCCACGTAAGTTGCTTGAAGGATTTTTGGATGTACTGCATGGCGGGATTCAGGCCACGCTGCTCGATGAAATTGCAAGTTGGGCTGTTCAAACAAAATGTAAAACAGTGGGTGTTACCTCATCAATGGAGATCACCTATCGTCGTCCGGTGTTAATCAGTGACGGAGAGATCTCTTTGCGGGCGACCATCCGTGAGGCTGGCACCAGGATGGCCATTGTGGAAACAGAACTGCTGGGCAACGATGGGAAGTTATGTGCCTCAGCGGTAGTTAAATATTTTCTTTTTAATCCCGAAAAGGCCGCTTCAGAGTACTTCTATCCTGGCGCTGATGCGTTTAAGTGAAGTTATTTTCCCACAGTCAGAATAAATGTGACAAATATTGGGACCAGGATGGTCAGAACAATTCCACTGAAAAGTGAAATTATTGCATAATCCCTTCCTGAGTATTTACTGATTACAGGTAAAGTGGTATCCATAGCGGTTGCTGCTCCGGATGCAATACCGGCGAGATTTCCAAAGTATTTCACAAGCAAGGGGACAAAAAGAAGGGTGAATATTTCCCTGAGGATATTCGATACCAAGGCGATCACTCCCAGCGTTTGGCTGTGTAATTCGGATATAAATATACCTGACAGGCTATAATATCCAAATCCTGCCCCAACAGCGAGTACTTCCCGCAACTGAAGCGAGGGGATCAGTAATGAACTTATTGCAACGCCGATAAAAGTGCCGGCAATAATTCCGGCGGGAACCAGTAATATTTTCAGGTTAATGGCGCGGATCACCTTCCAGGACTGACGATCCGCACCAATTCCGACTCCTGCCAGGAACATCAAAAGATAGAGTGCATAATTACTCCATGCCGACGGGATCAGGTTTTGAGGCAGCTTATTGGATACACCAAGTAACACACCTGTAGCGAAAAATGCAATGATTATCAGTGACCCCTTCATTTTAAATGGAAATAGGTTTTATAAATCAGCCAGCAGAACGCAACACTTCCTGCAATTGCGCCAATAGTAATAATAAGTGCCTGCAGTCCAATAGTATATATGTTGTTGATTATTTTATCATTCACCCCGACTGCGATTCCAAGAAGGAGGAGTAAAAGGTAAATGGCTGTATTGAGCAGCTTTTCATTGATTTTCAGAACCAGAGGATACCTTCCAAATACAATTCCAATAATTATTCCACAGATCATCAGTAAAAGTATAATCGTCATAAGTCGCCCATTTTAAGTAATTGCGGGTATAAAAGTAGGATATCTTTTGCAGATGTTTTTCGATCTTATTGATTCATGGGATATTAAAAAAAAAATCTTAAACTTATCGTGGGATTAATCCGTTAAGAGGTAAATTTGGCTGTTTATTTTTGAGTTGTCTTAATTTATTCGAATGAATTCAGTTTTTAAACCAAAGCTTTGGGTTGTTATAAGGCAGGGATACACCCGTCAACTCTTTCAGAAGGATCTTTTTGCGGGCATCATCGTGGGATGTGTCGCACTACCTTTGGCGATTGCCTTTGCCGTCGCCTCTGGTGTATCTCCGGAAAAAGGTCTGGTAACAGCCGTTATTGCAGGGCTTATCATTTCGGCTCTTGGTGGCAGTCGCTTTCAGATTGGAGGTCCTTCAGGGGCCTTTATTTTGATTGTTTACGGTATACTACAGAAATATGGTCCTGAGGGATTAATGATCTCTACGATAATGGCAGGATTGATGCTGGTCGGTTTCGGCCTTTTAAGGTTGGGTGCTGTTATTAAGTATATTCCTCATCCGCTTGTTGTCGGTTTTACCAGTGGTATTGCCCTGGTGATCTTCTCCGCCCAGCTAAAGGATGCCTTTGGTCTTAAAATCGATGAGGTACCTGCAGATTTTACCGGTAAATGGAGTACTTATTTTTCAAATTCCGGACAAATAAGTCTTTATGCTTTGGGAATTACGATCCTGACAATACTTATCGCTGTGTATGGCAGTAAAATCATCAGGAAGGTACCGGGATCATTTTTTGCTATAGTTCTGGTTTCCATTTCGGTAACCTTACTGAATATTCCGGTTCAGACGATTCAATCAACTTTTGGCGAAATCCCCACTGCATTTAATTTTCAGCTGCCTCATCCTGAATGGAATTCACTCAGGGAGTACATTCAGCCGGCATTTACAATTGCAATACTTGGAGCGATTGAATCATTACTCTCTGCGGTGGTGGCGGATGGAATGACCAGTGGTAACCATCGTTCAAATACTGAATTGGTGGCACAGGGGATAGCCAATATCGTGACCCCTTTCTTTGGCGGACTTCCTGCAACGGGCGCCATTACCCGCACTGCAACGAATATAAAAAATGGGGCAAGAACACCTTTTGCCGGAATAATACATGCCATTACTTTATTGCTGATTATCCTTGTGTTCAGTAAATGGGCTTCGCTGATTCCCATGGCTTCACTGGCAGGGATATTGATTCTGGTGGCTTATAATATGAGCGAATGGCGCTCATTTGTTACAATACTGAAAGGGTCGAGGTACGATGTTCTTGTTTTGCTCACGGCATTTTTTCTTACCGTTTTTGTCAACCTCTCCATTGCCATTGAGGTAGGAATGGTATTCTCCGCAATGTTGTTTATGCAACGGATGTCGAAACTTGGTAATATAGAATCGGTGGATATTGATACCGATATTCTTGAGAATTATTCATCGTTACCCAGAGGGGTCGATGTTTATGAAATTACAGGTCCATTCTTTTTCGGGGCTGCCCAGTCTTACAAGGAGACATTGCAGCAGATTGCTGGTGACTCGAAAGTGTTAATTCTACGGATGAGGTATGTTCCCTTTATTGATTCTACAGGAATTCGTTATTTTAAGGAGGTGATCAGGGATTTCCGAATCCGCAAGGTGACAATTGTACTTTCCGGTGTACGTCCTGAGGTTCGTGAAAGCCTTGTAAAATGTGGACTGGCCGAAATAATCGGACACGATTTGATCTGCGACAATTTCGGGGAAGCGGTAAAAAAAGCAACTGAAGAACTTGAAAAAAGGAAATTGTTCAGCTTAAAATAAGTTGAGGTTGAAGTTTGAATCCTACTTTTCAACCATAACTTTAAAAACGATTTTCTTAACCATTGTATCGCATTGCTCATCAACTACAGCCGTGTGCAGATCTGTCGGAAAATAGATGGCAAACATCCCGGGTTCCAGCTTTGAAAAAGAGGCCTCAGCCGGATAATTTCCGTAATCCTTTTCTTCGTTAAATGGTTCAAGTATCGGTTGGGATCCAAGAATAGCGTGCCCCATCAGTTCCGAACCTTTGACCCAAAATTGAACATCAATATTTTTACGATGAGCCTCCATCGTAACCCGATCGGTATTGGTCTGCTTTGATTCAAATACAAGCATTCTCAGTTTATCCTTGATTATTTCGTAGCTTCCGGCGGACAACGGGTTTAGGTCATTCGTTTCAAGGTATTTAAGTGCCTCTGCGACTCCTGCGCCAACTCCATAGTAACGTGATGCATTTTCAATTCGGTCGATAATCATAGGGATGTCAATAGGTTATGTTCAAAAATATTAAAGTAATTTATCATGATTAAAAAATCCTCCCCTAAAAAAGGAGAGGATTTTCCCCGGTAAAGGGATTTGCCGAAATTTACTAATTACTAATTAGCAGTCAATCTGGCAATATATTTATCAATTGTTCTTCCTTGTTCGCTTTCAGCATATTTCTCTTTGATAGTCTTATAGGCATTTAATGCCTTCTCTTTATTACCCAACAGTTCATAGAGATTCCCGGCTTTCAGGTAATAAACCGGTGAGGTAAAGGCATTCGGACTAAGTTCAGCAGCATCAATGTATAATTTCACCGCCTTATCCTTCTTGCCGAGTTCGCAATAAGCATCTCCTGTAGCTCCCAATGCAACCGGTCCAAGCAAAAGGTCATCAGTCTTAAAATCTTCGAGGTAATCAATTGCATCCTGGTATTTGCCCAGGTGAAGGCTGGACACCCCGGCATAATACTTGGCCAGTTTACCGGCTGTGGTTCTTCCGTAATCGTGGATAATATCCAAAAAGCCCGGGTAGTTACCATCTCCATTTAAAGCAAGGTTAAAAGAGTCTTTTTCAAAATATTGTTCAGCGACAAAAATTTGTTCTTTCGCTTTTGCTTCTCTGGGAAGTGAGTAAAACCGATGTGTGGCAAGAAAAAGGAGTGCAACAACAACGGCTGATCCAAAAATTATCGTAATAATCTTTGAATTTGCTTCAAAAAATCTCTCTGCAGTTGTCAATGCATTTTCAACTTCCGCTAAATTTTCAATCGGTTTTGGGGTCTTTTCGTTATTCATATTAATTTATCTCTATGATTTTGCTCTTTTTCAATTTGAATGCAAAAATAAGCGTTTTTACTAAACCACAGCCATTTTTGATTATAAAAATACTTTTTCACCCTCATATCAATAATTCAGCTCTTTATAAGGTTTTCTAAAGCCGTTTTCCGGACCTGATTGAGGCGTAAATTCTTTCCGGCAATTAAAAAACGTTAAATTTGTAACTGCTAAAAACAAATTGTGCCGATGTATATCAGGAATCTTACGGTAGTAAATTATAAAAACCTCATTCAGGCCGACTTACAATTCTCGTCAAAGTTAAATTGTTTTATTGGGAATAATGGCGTCGGGAAGACAAATCTTCTGGATTGTTTATATTATCTCTCCTTCTGCAAGAGTTGTTTTAATCTTCCTGATAGTCAAAATATTCGTCATTCGGAGGATTTTTTTGTTATACAGGGTAAATATGATGGTGCAGGTGATTCTGAGGATATTTACTGCGGTTTTAAAGCCGGTCACAAGAAGATATTCCGACGGAACAAAAAAGAGTATGAAAGGTTATCTGACCATATCGGACTGATTCCACTTGTCATGATCTCCCCGGCAGATGGTGTCTTAATCCAGGGAGGAAGTGAGGAACGGCGAAGGTTTATGGACAGTGTCATCTCGCAATATGACCGGCAATACCTTGATTGGCTACTCAAATACAACAGGGCATTGCTCCAGCGCAACAATCTTTTAAAATTTTTTGCCATAAATCATCAGTTTGATGCCGACAGTCTCGATGTCTGGAACGAACAATTAATCTTTACCGGAGAAAAAATATACCGGAAAAGAGTCGCATTTCTGGATGCTCTACTGCCTGTTTTTCAGAAATATTACGATTTTATTTGCCAGGGTAACGAAAAAGTGCAACTGGAATATCAGTCACACCTCAGGGGGGCTGATTTCAGGGACCTGCTGGAAGGTTCAATTTCCAAAGATCGCGTTTTACAGTATACCTCCATGGGAATTCATAAAGATGATCTTGAATTGAAAATTGACAATTACCCCATCAGGAAACTGGGTTCACAGGGACAAAGTAAAACCTACCTTATTTCGCTTAAATTTGCACAGTTCGATTTTATAAGTTCTGTAAATAAATTGAAACCAATCCTGCTGCTCGACGATATTTTCGATAAACTTGATAGTTCACGTGTTGGTCAGATTGTTAAATTGGTGTCAGACAGTAATTTTGGTCAGATTTTTATAACAGACACCAACAGGGAGCACCTTGACGGTATTATCCGTGAAGTTGGCGGAGCAGATTATAGGATTTTTCTGGTTTCAGCCGGACAAATTTCCTGAATGAGTCAATAAAAAAGAGGACCATGAAAAGAGTTGAGTTTCAATCCCTGGGTAATGCAATAAGGGAGTATTTAAAAGAGGAGAAGATTGATGGTAAAATTGCGGAAATTGAAGCGGTCAATCTATGGGAGTCAATTATTGGAAAGCAAATTGCAAGGGCAACCTCCTCAATTTATATAAAAGACGGGGTGCTCTATGTTCATCTTAAATCGTCTATTGTAAGAAATGAGTTGTTAATGATGCGAAATGAGATTATACAGGCAATGAATCAACGTGTTGGAAGCAGGGTGATTAAGGGAGTTGTATTACGGTAAGTTTCCGGACAAAAAAAGTAAAATTAAATGGAAATCGATTTTTCAGAAATATTAACCCCGTGTTATCTGATTGAAGAGACGTTATTACGTAAAAACCTTCAATTAATTAAAGGGGTAAAAGAGCAGGCAGGAATTGATATTATCCTGGCATTTAAGGGATTCTCAATGTGGAAAGCTTTCCCGGTTATCAGGGAATATATTACCGGGGCTGCTGCAAGTGGTGCTTTCGAGGCAAAGCTGGCAACTGATGAGATGAAGACACTGGCCCACACCTATTCCCCGGCATTTCAGTACTCAGATTTTAATGTGGTAATGGAGAACTCTTCACACATCACTTTTAATTCATTGTCGCAACTTGAAAAATTTCTGCCGGTTGTTGAGAAATTTAAGCGGAAGATTTCCGTTGGTCTAAGGGTGAATCCCGAATTTTCCGAAGTCGAAACGGCCCTTTATAACCCTTGTGCCCCTGGCGCAAGATTGGGAATTCTGGCGGATAATTTAGGTGATCAATTACCTCAGGGTGTTGAGGGATTACATTTTCATACCCTTTGCGAATCAGGCGCAGCAGATCTTGAAAAAACACTCGCCGCCTTTGAATTAAAATTTGGCAAATATCTGAACCAGATAAAATGGGTCAATATGGGTGGTGGCCATCTGATGACCCGCGCAGGATATGATACCGAATTGCTTATCAGAATTTTGCGTGATTTCCGTCAACGATGGAAGGGTATAGAGGTCATTCTGGAACCTGGTAGTGCCTTTGCCTGGGAAACGGGTGTTTTGGTTGCCGAAGTTGTGGATATTGTTGAAAACAAGAAGATTAAAACGGCTATCCTGAATGTTTCTTTCACTGCCCATATGCCCGATTGCCTGGAGATGCCTTATAAACCAAGGATTCGTGGTGCCTTTCAGGAGATCGTTGGGGGCAAGCCAACTTACAGAATGGGGGGGAACTCCTGTCTTGCAGGAGATTACATCGGTTCATGGTCATTCAACGAAGAATTGCAACCGGGCGACCAGATTATTTTTGAGGATATGATTCACTATACGATGGTTAAAAGTTCGATGTTTAACGGTGTTCCCCATCCTTCAATCGGGATGTGGCTTGAAAACGGGGAGTTTAAATTACTCAGATCATTCGGTTATGATGATTATAAACTTCGCATGGGTTAATTGAATAAAATCAACCCATTTTCAATACTTTACCTGATTTGTCGTTTGAGTTGGATCCTGCGGCATATATTCATAAGCTCCGATATCCGGAAGTCCAATTATGGGATTGCCCAGAAAATCAGAATTTAATCCTAAAGGAACACCCGCATTGATGGCAGGACTTGTAGCTTGTAAACTAAAATCAACATCAGGTGCTTCTACCTTCATTGTTGATACAAACAAGGGATTAATCTCACCATTCTCACAATCATGCTGGCCATAATTACTTCCTTTCATTGCTGAAGGATAATAGTTTGCACTTACATCCCCCCACATCCTACCCCCGTAAACAATATTATGCTTTACCGACCAGGTAGCAACAAAGGAAGGATCGGTGTAGATACTTATAGCAGAAGGAGCAGTTGGGCCCGGCTGATAAAAGATGTTATTGGCAATAGTTAAATATGCACCCCCGGCTCCCCCTGTGGCGATAAATGATATTCCCCCCGCATTGTTTAATAATGGCCATCCCATTACATTATTGGCAATTAAATCATAACTTGATCCGATATCCAGTGAGTTTCCACTGCAACCGTACATGATATTATAGACTATGGTGTTATCATGCGATACATTCGCAGGTATATCTGCCCGACCAATATAAACAGCATGATCATAAATCATTCGCTGATGATCAGGTCCAATTCTGCCACAATTGTAAAACAGATTTTGGATAATGGTCCAGTGATGATTTTTCATCCTGAAATAAATTCCACCTCGTCCAACATTCCCGGTATCATTAATTCTTCCAATGTCATGTATTTTACATCCCTGAACTGTGATGTAATTACTTTGACCGGATGGATCGTTGCAAAAGAATCCCCAGTTCAGGAAGTTTTTGACTTCAAAACCGACAAATCGGATATAGGATGCTCCGCCAGCAAGGATAAATCCATAATGTGAAACCCCATTGCCATCAAGAACCGCTCCCCATTTATGTTCCGATCGGAAAGTTATATGTTTTCCTGCCGAACCGCTTCTTGAAAGCCATACGACCTGATCACCGGTCGTGCCAAATATTCCATCTCCTACGATCACATTATCCCCCGGATTTACAATATTGGCAGCTTGCTGAATGGTAAGAAAAGGCGATGATGCTGTTCCGGGATTGCGGTCATCCCCATTTTTTGACACATAATAGTAAGTGCCTTCGTATGGGGATATTTGACCTACTGGAGAAGATGGCCCATGATGCGGTTCGGATGGCCTGATGACCAATTCATTGAAGGTTGATGCAAAAATCAGTACAATGAAGCCAAAAGCGGGAATTTTGAGGTTCATAACTCAGGGATTTTCTTGTCAAAATTATTCTGATACCTTGATATTCTGCTTCAACTACAAATATAAGGAAGAATCTAACCGTAAAAATTTCCTGCAATAAAAAATCAGGTTTTAACCGACCTGGTCAAAACCTGATTTTTAATCAATCATTTTATTTTAAACAGCCCGGTTTTAATGTCTCCGCTTTTTAATTATTGTGCAAGTCCCATTTGCATTGGCATAGGCCTGTTTATTTGCAGTAAGATCTGCGGAAGCTTTGGCATTTGCATCAGCCTGACTCACCGTAGAACTGTATTTTTTAGCGGTTACGGTATAGGTGACCGTTGAACCCGTATAACCTGTCCCGCAATCGTTTTTAGTTGCAGTTGCTGACATTTGGACATTGTAATAGGTTGTTACTGCAATTAGCGTACAGGTACCATTTGCATTGGCATAAGCCTGTTTATTTGCCGTAAGATCTGCAGAAGCTTTGGCATCTGCATCTGCCTGGCTCACTGTAGAACTGTATTTGCCTGCCGAAACTGTATAAGTTACCGTAGAGCCGGTATAACCGGTTCCGCAATCACTTTTGGTTGCCGTTGCCGACATCTGAATATTATAAAAGGTTGTTACAGCGATTAACGTGCAGGTACCGTTTGCATTGGCATAAACCTGTTTGTTTGCTGTAAGATCTGCAGAAGCCTTGGCATCTGCATCAGCCTGGCTCACCGTAGAACTGTATTTACCTGCCGCAACGGTATAGGTTACCGTAGAACCGGTATAGCCTGTTCCACAATCACTTTTGGTTGCCGTTGCCGACATCTGAATATTATAATAAGTTGTTTGAGCTGACGTCTGACTAAAATATTCATAGGCTCCGATATCTGGCAGGCCAATGATAGAATTTCCTAAATAGTCGGTCGTTAACCCCATATTTACCCCATTATTAATTGCCGGACTTGTGGCTTGCAAGGAAAAATCAACATTGGGTGCATTCGTTTTTATCACCGACACAAACAAAGGATTAACTTCACCTTTCTCACAATCGGTTTTGCCATAATTACCCCCCTTCATTGCTGATGCGTAAAAGGCTGAACTTGCATCTCCCCACATCCTTCCCCCGTAAACAATATTATTCTTTACTGACCATGTGGCAACAAAGGAGGGATTGGTATATATACTGATCGCCGAGGGTGCTGTAGGGTCTGGCTGATAGAAGATATTGTTGGCAACCGTTATATAGGAACCCCCGGCTCCTCCTGTTGCAATGAGGGAAACCCCCGTTGCGCTGTTTAACAATGGCCATGCCATTACGTTGTTTTCGATAAGATCATAATTTGATCCAATATTCAGTGGGTTACCACTACAGGCAAACATGACATTATAGGAGATAATATTGTCGTGAGAAACATTGGCCAGTACATCTGCGCTGCCAATATATACAGCATGGTCATAGATCATTCGTTGCGTATCCGGTCCAATTCTGCCACAATTATAAAACAGATTTTGGGTAACAGTCCAGTGATGGTTTTTCATCCTGAAGTAGATGCCACCTTTGCCAACATTGCCGGTATCATTGACCCTTCCAATATCATGTATTTTACATCCCTGGGTCGTTATATAATTGCTTTGATTGGTCTGGTCATTGCAAAAGATCCCCCAGTTTAGAAAGTTTTTAACTTCAAAATCGATAAACCGGATATAGGAGGCCCCGCCGGCAATGATAAATCCATAACCAGAAGCACCTTTGCCATCCAGAACAGCTCCCCATTTATGTTCCGACCTGAAAGTTATATAATTACCATCAGAGCCACTTCTTGAAAGCCATACAACCTGATCACCGGTGGTGCTAAATATTCCATCTCCGACAATCACATTATCTCCCGGATTTACAACATTGGCCGCTTTCTGAATCGTCAGAAAAGGTAACAATATTGTTCCCGGATTGCTGTCATTTCCACTCTTTGTCACATAGTAATTGTTTGCGAGCAGCGACGATTTCAGGTTATTGGTTTGAGGTGTTATTGGATCTGTTTCGATGATTGATTCCTTGCAACTGGTTACAAAAATCACAAGAAGAAAGTAGTACAAAAGATTTTTGTGCTTCATACTTTGAGTTTTTAAATGAGTTTAATAAAATGAGTCTAAGAAAACGGGTACCTAAAATGAGTTGTAAAACACTATAACAATATTAAAATTGAGTTTAGAAAAATGTGAATTAAATGTAAGAATTTTGAAAAAGTCGAACCGGGTTAGCCAAACAGCTAAATATTCGTCTGCAAATGTAAAAAATAAATTTCAATAAATTAGAAAAAAGTAAAAAAAATTGTTAAAAAAGTAAAAATACTATTATTTCTAATTGTTAGTGATCTTTATTTTATGTGGAATGTATATATATTTTCAGTTGTGTCCTGCTGAAAATACCGCCTATTCATCCCCTTAGAATTTGTATGAATTTTATATTAAATAGGTATAATTTATAATGTGTAAACTAATAATTTAATAGTATTAAATTTTAATAAACTCATATGATAAACCTGTTAAAATTCATTAATACAATTGAAAAGTCCGTTGAAAATGAAGATAAGAAATTATCATTCAGTTATTTGTGCTAAATTGTCCGGGAACTAATCCGGTTCAAAAATACAGAAATTTTTTTACCATCCAAGTAAATAACAGAATTTTCTAATTTTTTTTTGAATTTTTTGAAACAAATTGAAGCTATTTGTCGTTAAAATGATACTTGTGACAAATGACTTGAAATTTTACCATCTTTCTGACAAGGGAAAAACAATTCTTTCAGAAAATGCTAAAATAATATTATGACAGTAAAAAAATGCGGCTAACCGACATAAATATAGCCGGTTTTATTATAAAATATAGTATATATTCAACATAATAATATGATTTATATATAAAAAAAGGTGATCTGTTTGACCACCTTTTAACGTTATGAAACCGGATTTGTTTTATAACTAACCGGTTTGTATCGTTTATAAACGGAAATAGCCGTTTATTATCCGGCTTTAATTTCTGACTGAGCTAAATTCGTATCTGCAATCTGTCGTTGATTCTTGAATATTGGCGACAAATTCCTGGGCAACATCCAGGTTTGACTTTATTTATTTGATCATTGGAGGATTTAATAAAATGGAAACAAACACCTATCTATCGAATAATGCAAGGATTGATGCCGAATTAATCCTTCAAGCCCGATCTGGTATCCAGAATGCCTTTTCCCAACTTTTGAAACGCTATAAAGATGCTATTAATTTTATGCTACTCAAAATGGTTGGTAACGAAACAGAAGCGGAGGATTTAACCATTGAGGCTTTCGAAAAGGCATTTTCCAGCCTTGAACAATATGATCCTAAATTTCCTTTTAGCTCCTGGTTGTTCAGTATTGCTTCAAATAATGCCATCGATTTTTTAAGAAAGAAAAAGATCATTGCCGTTTCACTTGACCTATCGGTTGTAAATGAGAAACATGCGTTAACCGAAAACCCCTTAAACAGAACTCCGGACACAGATAATCCAGAGGATGATTATGTGAATAAACAGATATATTGTATTTTACGTGAGGCTGTATCTGCACTAAAGCCAAGGTATCGGACGGTGCTTGAAATGCGCTATTTCGAGGAATATACCTATTCGGAAATTTCACAGAAACTGAATCTTCCGCTTGGGACGGTGAAAGTTCAGTTATTCAGGTCGCGCGAGATGTTGTTTGATCTGCTCAAAGATACCGAAATCGGGAGACGGTTTCAAAATTATTCCATTCAACTGAATAATTAAAATGGCAGGCGCTGTATCCATTAATTTTCACATAAAATTAAGATAATTTATTTGACCCTTTACCGTGTCGGATTTTTCCATATCCAGCTTTTCGAATTTCGAATTCCTGGAAATAAATTCCTCAACCAAATCCTTCATCCTGGATACAATCTTTTCGTCAGATTCTTTACCGAGATTTTCCAGCATCTCAGTGATTTTGGTATCTGCTTCATAATAATTATACTTACGGACATTCCCAATTGTGATTTTCTTGTTATGGGTTGGCTTGCAATCCTCTTTGGATGAAAGGACCTCCTCATACAACTTTTCCCCGGGACGCAATCCTGTCACTACGATTTTGATGTCCTTGTGAGGGATATACCCGGATAATAAAATCATTTTTTCTGCAAGATCATAGATACGAACAGGGGAGCCCATATCAAAAACATAAATTTCGGACCCTTTCCCCATAAATCCCGCCTCAAGTACCAGCTGGCAAGCCTCGGGAATAGTCATAAAGTACCGGGTAATCTCTTTGTGCGTCAGTGTGATCGGGCCACCTTTTTCGATCTGGCTTTTAAAAAGTGGAACTACCGATCCGTTTGATCCCAGTACATTACCAAACCGCGTGGTCACGAATTGTGTCCTGATCCCTTTTAACTGGGAAAGTGATTGAATATAGATTTCGCATATTCGTTTTGACGCACCCATTACATTTGTCGGATTGACTGCTTTATCTGTGGAGATCATCACAAATTTATTTACCCCAAACTCCACGGAAAGATCCGCCATCACTTTTGTCCCCCCAATGTTGGTTTTCACCGCTTCGTAGGGATGATCTTCCATCAATGGGACATGCTTGTAGGCCGAAGCATGAAAAATAATTTCAGGATGATAATTTTCAAAAATGGTCCTCATGCGATATTGATCAGCCACATTCCCAATTACAATTTCGATATTCTGTTTATTGAACGTTGCCAATAGTTCGTTGTGAAGATTAAAAAGGTCTGATTCCGCATGATCCAGGAGGATTACCTTTGCAGGATGAAAACGCAGTAAATTTCGTACGATTTCTGATCCGATTGATCCGGCCGCCCCTGTGACTAATATATGCTTGCCTTTCAGCCCTTCTGATATTTTGGCGGTATCAATTGAAATGGGTTCCCTGCCAAGAAGGTCTTCAATCTTAATGGTTTGAATCTTCACTTTTCTTAGATTCCCGTTAATCCAGGAAGAAACATCAGCTACTTCTCGTATTTGTAATCCCTTTTTCAAACAACAATTAATGAATTGTTTTTTACGTTCCTCAGAGGTATTTGCCGAACTAATAGCAATAATTATCTCCTTTACATTTTTTTTCGCTATAATATGAATGATGGTCTCATTTTCAGAATAGACCGGGACACCATTAATCTTTTTTCCCTGCAGGTTTGGATTGTCATCAATGAATCCCACAACTTTGTAGCTAAGTCTGTTTTCCTGCTCCAGCACTTCATGCGTGATCATTCCCAACCTGCCTGCTCCGAAAATCATTATATTTCTGACCAATTTGCGATTTTGCGAGAGTGAATGATAAATTGCTTTTATAGCAATTCTTGAGGCGATCAGGATAAAGTTTGATATAAAAAATTGGATGATAATTACTGAATAGGGTATTGCGTAGGGTGCAAGAAACGGAAAATTTCTTCCAATAACCGATAGGCAGAATAAACATACAGAACCTAAAACCAGGGTATGCACTATTGAGGAAAACTCCCTTAAAGTTGTGTATCTGATAATATTGAGGTGCGGTTTAATATACAGGGATATGATGAAAAAGATTAGGGTAAAAGCGGTAATCTGTTGCAGGGCATAATGTCGCTCAATCATCTCTGAAGTGAAATTTGAAGCAAGATAGGTTGAGGTTATAAAAACCAATACTAATATGGTGAGATCGTATAACATTACAATCCAACTGGGCAAAAAATATTTATTAAGCCTGTTAAGGAATTTAAAAATGATTTTCATACTTTTTATGTATTAGATTCGGTTGATTTTTATGGGAATTCAATCAAATACGAATGACTATATCATATTCGTTCAACACATTGATTGTACTGAATATCCGGAGATGACCAGTGTTTACAATCAGTATGCAGGAGCATCAATTTTCTAAAAAACAAATTATATACAATTGAAAGGAACAACGTGGAAATTAATTGCGGCAATTAACTATTCCGATTCTCTATACCTTCAAGTCGAAAAAGGGTTGACAATCACTATTCTCCATAGTAACCTTTATTCCGTTTACTGTAATAATTTTCATTTTCGAAATTTTCTTTTGTTGCGTCATTTAAAACAAGGGTCAGATTTGGCAATGTTTTGTTAAATTCGTGTTCATTTATTATCCTGATATTTTCTTTGCTGCTATAGCGGAAACGGATCACAAAAAGATTGATATCTGCATAACGGCCGGTGATCAGACCATCAGCGACCAATGAAACAGGAGGACTATCAAGTACAATAAAATCAAATCTTGATTTTGCTTCCTTCATAAAACTTTCAAAGGAACCATTCTCCAGCAGTTCAGCAGGATTAGGCGGAATTGGACCGGATGAGATGTACCTGAGATTGTCAATAGGGGTGGTTTCAATAATATCATCAAATAGAACATGATTGCCAAGGTAACTGCTTAGCCCTTTTAAGTTATTGGATTTAAGAATTTTATGAAGTGATGACATGCGCATGTCTACTCCTACGAGCAGCACCTTGTAGTTATTAAGGGCCAGGATAGAGGCAAGATTCAATGAGACGAAAGACTTGCCTTCTCCTGAAATGGTTGATTGGACAGCAATAACTTTCTTCCCGGATCCGTTCAGCAGATTCTTCAGGTTCGTTCTAAGCAGACGGAATGATTCTGAAATGTTAGACCTGGGATTCTCGAGAACCACCAGATTTTTTTTGCTTTTATTATGAATGACCATACCAACCACAGGCAGCTTAGTCATCTCTTCCACCTCTTCCTTCGTTTTTATTGAACTGTTAATGTAGTCTTTAAATAAAAAGATACTTAAAGGCACTAAAAATCCGACGATCAGCCCAACCAGATAATTTATAATTGTCATGGGGCTGGTCTGTATAGTTGTTTCAGTTCGCGCCGGATCCAATACTTTCACATCGGGTTGATTTGATGCATAAGTAATTGCACTTTCGGCCCGCATTTTCAACAGATAAGTATATAACTCGTTATTTAAATCAAAGCTTCGTTTAAGTGAACTAAGTTGTTGCTCTGTTTTGGGGAGGAGTGATAATTGAGAGTTGAATCCTCCGGCACGCCGGATCAGCTTCTCCAGATCTGTTTCTGTGGTAGCAAGAAGAACATCGATATTTTGCGCCAGTATATTATGGGTTAATTTTATCTCATTGTCTAATAAGATCAGAGATGGGGCTTTATCATGGACCGAAAATGATAGCACTTCGCGTCTGCTGTAGAGGTCACTGAGTTTTGAAACCAATGTGTTAAGTGTCTGATCGGTTATTCCAAATGCCGATGGAACCACCACATGTTTCATCTGCCTGGAATCAACCATGTCTGTACGGAGATTTCTCAAATACTCTACCCGACTTTCGAGAACCGCCCTTTCGGACTCCAACGTTTCTTTTTTTTGCATGGCAATACCTCCCTCCTGCATAATATTTACCGCCTGTGCCCTTGTCCTGAAACTGGTAAATTTTTTCTCTGAAAAGGAGAGAGAATCTGTGACGTTTTTAAGTTGACTGTCAATAAATTTTATGGTATTTTCTGCAACACGGTTTTTTTCATCAAGTCCATATTCAATATAAGTTCGCTCCAATCTGTTTAAATATTCAACCCCGCGGTCAGGATTTTTTTCTGACAGGATCAATTCCATCAGATCCGGTTTTTTTTCATTTGAAATTACCTTAAGTCTCTTTTGATATCGCAATGCCATCAAATTCAAATTGTTAATGGTAAAATAAAGCTCCTTCCCCGCAAATGACTTGCCGCTTCCCCCTTGTAGAATAAAACTAAAAAAGTTGTTCTCAAATGGTTTTCCAAAAATTCCCTTTTGAGAGAACTTAACCGGAATAGTACCAATTTTTGACTCTGCATCTGCCTGAAAAGTTGTCTCAGAGAGTTTTGTAATAAAAACAGGTACATTTGTCAGGTTCTTTTTATTGTCCGTCAGGATGACTTCATAAGGCTCATTCCCATACAGATCCTTGCCATAAAAAGGGGTTTTCTGATACCATGTGATATTCCATCCCAGGCTTTGCAGGGTATTTAAACTCATTAAATGTGATTTTAACCGACCTGCATGGTCCTGTCCCAGAACGTTGATATTCCTGTCGCTGTTTGTCTGCTGATCCAGACTTAAACGCCTGATACCACTTTCATATTCATTGACAATCAATGAAGAATGAATACTGTATTCAGGTGGCATGTACCAGTTGTACAACGTGCTTGCCACCAGTCCGAGAAAGATTGAAAAGGTATACCAGTACCATTTCGCGACTAAGCGATGAAAAAATTTAACGAAATCAACGGTATTTTGTGGTTCAGGGTAGTAAGCTGTGTTCAAAGTTACTTGTTTCATAAAAAACAATTATTGTGATCAATTATTTTTTGTATAGCTTAAGATCAATATTATTGTGGATATAGCGGCAAGGGTCATTGAAAATAGCGTTGTATTTACGCTGTGGTTGATGTATTTGTCTGGTTCGATATATAAAACGTCGTTTGGGAGCAGGTAAAATG
>JAHEYS010000390.1 GCA_023251475.1 Prolixibacteraceae bacterium | reverse complement strand
ATTACATTGAGGCTTTTGTCCAACCCTTGCTGAAAATAATCAACTTTGACAGGATGCAACCCCGTTTTTGTTCAAGATTTGTCAAATTGCATGATTATACCTCGTTAAAAGATTTTTTTTGATCCAAAAAGCTAACAATTTTTTTCTTCAAATAAGTCTTTGCATGATGCAAGCATGACAAAAAATGTTAAATTTTTTATTTAATTTTAACAGGAAATTTTGCTTCAGAGATTAGATATTTTATTAACCACTAATAATTACTGCTATGTCTAAGATCCTGTTTGATAACCAAATCAAAATTCAAAACAAAAATTTGCCTGCTGTTACCAGAAGAAACTTTTTATCCTCCTGTTCTGCATGTGCGGCGTGTATGGCCATTGCCCCCATGAGTTTTGTCGACACCTCAGGTTTTACCGGGAACAACGATAAAAGGATGAGGATAAGGATACTCTACTCGCTTCATGAACCCATACAACAAAGACCCGACTGGCCAAATATCGGATTTGATTTCAATCCGGTAATGGATAAGATCAATACCGCTTTGTCAAAGAATTTCCCGGATTTTGAATTCATTTCTACCATGGCCAAGGGCCCTGAAGAAGCTGATAAGATTGCCCAAAATGATAATCAGGATTCAATAGACGGTTATATTGTTTATCAGATGAACTGCTGGAATAAGGTGATTCAATCATTCGCAAAAACGGGTAAACCGGTTCTTTACGCCGATTTTCAGTTTGGAGGGAGCGGAGGATTTCTTGTTTACAATTCAACCTTTCTCCGGGCGAACACTCAAAATGTAGGATTCGTTGCTTCTTCCAATATCGAAGATTTGTTTGCAGCAGTAAGCTGTTTTAAACGATTGAAAAAGGGGGCATCTGGGGCTGATTTTTCGGCAGCGGTATCAAAAGCAAGGATTAAAGCGACTAAGCAGGCGGGGAATTATTCCCTGACACCCAACAATTTAAAATTTTTATCACCGGAAGAGGGGATCCTTCAGCTTAGTAATTCAAAAATTCTGGCTGTAAGGAATCAAAACGCTGAAACAGGTAAACCTGTGATGGGCATTCCAGTGGAATATATACCATTTTCAGAGGTAAACAGTGCATGGAGTTTAGCTGACAAGGATGAGGCAGCAAGTGTTGTGGAGCGGTGGAAAAAATCAGCGCTTTCAATCATAGGTGTTCCTCACGAAACGTTGCTGACCTCCGCAAGTATGTACCTTGGGATGAAATCAGTTATTAAGAACCATGGGGCCAATGCCATTACAATTAATTGTCTGGGAGGTTTTTACGGAGGACATATTCATGCATATCCCTGCCTGGGATTTCACGAATTATGTAACGAAGGGCTGATAGGCGCCTGTGAATGCGATGTGTCTTCTACTGCCACCATGCTCGCCTTTTCAACAATGACAAACGGAAGACCCGGATTCATTTCAGATCCTGTGATTGATACTTCTAAACGACAGATCATCTATGCTCATTGTGTGGCGCCAAACAAGATGTTCGGTCCAACGGGTGAGACAAATCCATTCCGGATACTGACCCATTCTGAGGATAGGAACGGAGCCTCGGTACAGTCAGTTCTTCCTGTAAATTATCTGACCACAACCCTTCAGATCAATAACGACAGGAAAGAAATATTGTTTCACCAGGCTGTCGCCCGCGATAACGATGTCGACGACAGAGCCTGCAGAACCAAATTGTGTGCTGAACCGTTAGGAGATATTGAGAAACTGTTCACTATGTGGGATAAATGGGGCTGGCACAGGGTAACCTTTTATGGCGATTTGAAGGAACCGGTTTTTGCTATGGCAGCGACGATGGGTTGGAAAGTCATTGAGGAGGCCTGACGATTGGTATTACAAATGATTATTAATGTTTAACAGGAAGTCCAACCCATACCAGGCTGGACTTCTTTTTTTTGTAGTTTGTCCATAAATGTTCAGGCTGCACCTGAATGTTATTTATTTGGTATCCCTTCGATTTCTATAATAATTAAATAACACATTGCAGATATCGGTTATTAACGGTTCACAATTGCAGGAATAATTCCCTGGTTTTAACAGATTAAAATATTGGTGGAGCATAAAAATAAGGAACATTCTGCTATCTTTGAATATAATTTTCAAAACTATCCCTCCCGGTTGAACGACCGGAGATGTTTCCTTTGAAGGATTTAACCTATTTAAATTTTTACTTATGGGGAAAGCTTTCACTACACTGTTGTTTACAGGAATTCTTGCATTGATATCCTGCGAATCAAGGATGTCGGTAAAAGATGTCAGTGGCCGGCTGATTATTTCCGAAGCAGGAAAAGCGGTTCTACAGTACAACTACAGTAAGGTCTTTGAGAAAGATGCCGTGGATACATTATCGGCAAACCGGTATGTACGTCAGAAGAACGATACTTTTATGGCCAATCCCAGTATTTATGCAATTCCACGCAGTGACTATATTCACCCGCTTTACGGTCTTCAGGGCGAAATGCTGACGCGTGACTGGTCAAAGGATCATCCCCACCATCGCGGAATTTACTGGGCGTGGCCCGAGGTTGATTTCGGCGCCAAACGTGGCGATCTTCATGCACTTCAAATCGTCTTTGCACGACCGACCGGAAAAATAAACCATCAAAACGGTCCGGAATTTGCCCGGATCGAGGCTGAAAATGTCTGGATGTGGAAAGATAGCATCCCCATTGTGCGGGAGGTCGCTGTCATCCTTGCTTACCGGGAAACAGCCAGGGGAAGGGTAATTGATCTTGCATTCCGGTTTGTGGCGCTTAAAGACAGCATAACCATTGCCCGTCGCGGTACGGAACATTACGGCGGGCTAAATGTGAGGATGCAAACTCCAAAACAACAGAAAATTTCCGTTTATACCGATTCTTCCATCGTTGTTCCCCGTCGGGCATGGTCTGATCTGAGCGGCTTATTTGCAGGAGCCGGAATCCCCTCCGGAATGATGGTTCTGCAACATCATCAAAATCCTGATTATCCGGGCGACTGGGTACAATACCCTGATCTTTCATGGGTTCAGCCAACCTTTCCGGCATTCGGAACACGCTATCCCTTGCTCAAAGGCAAACCACTGGTGCTTCGTTTCCGCCTTTTTATCCATTCGGGAACTGCACCGGATAAGGTGCTGGCAAGTTCACTGTGGGATACTTATAATACTGAAGAAGAAATGCAGCCGATATTTTCATTTCCGGAATAGTCCTGCTTAAAATAATTTGAATTGATGAGTTCATAACCGATAATTTCCCGGCTTTTGGAAAGTGCCCTCCACCGGCAGCCAGTTGCAAGTAGCCTTTTTAATGCATAAATATCACAAAAACAAATCATATAAATGCCTCAAATTCAATAAATATCATCAAATTTATGAAAACAAATCCTTCCGATTCCTTTAATTCACGCCGTCAATTTATTAAAACCACAAGTGCCGCAGCTATTGCAGCCCCAATGATTCTGCAATCTTCCGCCCTTTTCGGCAAAGGGATGGCGCCCGGCGATAAGATTAATCTTGGGATTATTGGGTGCGGAGGTTTGGGAAAAGCTAATCTGTTCGCATGTGCCGCTCAACCCAATGTTGTGGTTGTTGCCGCTTGTGATGTATGGAAAGACCGTTTGGATCCGATCGTTGAAAAATACAAGTCAACCTGCAGGGGATATACCGATTTCAGAGAGCTGCTGCTTCATAAAGATTTGGACGCCGTTATTATTGCAACGCCGGCTCATTGGCATGCAATCATGGCTATTGAAGCAGCAAAGGCAGGTAAAGATATCTATCTCCAGAAACCGATGACGATGCATGTGGGCGAGAGTCTTGCCGTACGCAATGCCGTGAAAAAGCACAACGTGATCTGCCAGATCGGAACCCAGATTCATGCCGGCGAAAATTACCGCCGGGTGGTTGAGTTAATCCGCTCAGGCAGCCTAGGTGAAATTGGGACTGTGAGAACTTTCAATGTGATGAATGAATCAAGGGGGATTGGTTTAGGAAACAACACAACGAATATTCCCAGAGGGATGGACTGGGAGATGTGGGTAGGGCCTGCACGGATGCAGCCATTCAACCCAAACCTGGTCAAAGATGCCTTCTATCATGGGTTCTGGTATGATTTCAGCGGTGGCTGGACACCGGGTATGGCGCCTCATATTATTGACCTTCCAATCTGGGCGCTCGACCTTGGTTATCCCACTGAGGTGAGCGCTACGGGCGGCCGTTTTATCATCAAGGATGATGGAGATGCTTACGACAATCATGAAGTGATCATGCGCTATCCAAACTTAACAATGACATGGATGAGCTCTTTGACCAATAGTTACGGATTCGACTTTGCACGTGGCAAAGAGACCCGGCGAAGATTGGGTATTTATTTTCATGGTGTTAATGGTACCCTGCAAACGGACTACAGTAATCACCTGATCTATCCCGAAGGGAACAGGATGGATGGAATGGCGACTCCACCGGTTTCGATCGCCCCATCTCCGGGTCACGAGATTGAATGGCTCGAGTGTATAAAGTCGCGTCAGCAGCCATCCTGTAATCCAGGGTACCATATCCGCGTTGATTTGCCCATACAACTTAGCACACTCTCACTCAAAGTTGGGCGGTCGATCCGGTTTGATCCCGAAACAGAAAGAATCGCCGGAGATAAGGAAGCCGCTAAAATGGCTATTCCCGAGTATCGTGGGCCATGGAAATTTCCGAAGGAATATCTTTAGCCAAGTCCTTCAGAATGATTACCAATGTTCTGATTATATTTTTAAAACCACTTGTTATATCAAAAAATATTTACTTTTGATGTGTTATGCTGATGGCTTGCGTCTAAACTAACTGCCGTATCCAGGCTTTACACTTAATCCATGGAGGACGACCTGACATTATGGAAAAATATCCGGGAAGGTGACACCCAGGCTTTAAAGGTGTTGCACGACCGCTATTACTATCAGATGTATCTCTATGCCACCAAACTTTACCAAAATCAAGGCGGTCTGGAAGAGGCGGTTTCCGACTGTTTTATCAAGCTATGGACAAAACGAAAGGATATTTTAATTGAGCATTCGGTAAAATCGTACCTTTTCTTGATGTTACGTAACGGCTTAATTGATCTTATCCGAAAGAGAAGGGATATTATACTACTGGAAGTTAGTTCAATGCCTGATCTTCCCGACAACGAGACTATTAATGAGCTGGATCACTACGCCCGGCTCTATAGCGCATTGGAAAGGCTACCGGAACAACGTCGTCGTATTCTTGAACTGGCAGTTTTTGAATCATGCACCTATTCACAGATTGCAGAAAAACTCGGTATTTCGGTCAATACGGTAAAAACGCAGATGGGACGGGCCTACCGGTTCCTCAAGGAAGAGCTTGATCCAAAGAGCATCAACCTGCTGTTTTTCCTTCAGTCAAAATTTTCGATGAATTAGATTGCCATGATTCCATCATCGGGTCCCGCGATTTAGAATCAGGGGTGGTCGGAAGATTTTTTAGTTAAAAAGCAGGGAGAATTGTGAGGCTTTTGAAATTTCAGATACTATTAACAAAAATGGTTATATAGTGTTGATAAATAGTTATTTAAATACTTT
>JAHEYS010000389.1 GCA_023251475.1 Prolixibacteraceae bacterium | reverse complement strand
CAGGTAGTTTACAAGCAGAATGCCGATGATGGTAATGAAAATGTGGAGGGAAACTTGTTTAGCCAGGTTGATTCTTTCAAACTGTCCAAAAATGTAGAACTTAGCCTTACCTTACAAACAATCATTCCGGCTGCAACTGTTGCTGATCATCCATTTGTGAAAACCGTTGTCATTCAAAGCAAGTGCCTTTCTGAATTCTCGGGCCATCCACGTTTTTTAAAGGCCGCTGTGCTGCTTCCATCGGGCTATTTTAAGAATCCCGGGAAAGCTTATCCGATTTGTTACCGCGCGCCGGGATTGAACGGCAGATATAACGCTATAAACGGCCAGGTAAAAGACAAGGACTTGGCTGATTGGTGGTTTACTGAAACCGCGCCACAAGTTATTTATGTCTTTCTTGATTCGCAGGGACCTTATGGCGATACCTACCAGGTGGACTCAGAGAACAACGGCCCATGCGGAAAGGCGTTGACTGAGGAACTGATACCCGCTATTGAAAAAATGGTCAATTATCACCCTAAATCAAAAAAACGATATCTAACAGGAAAGTCGACTGGTGGCTGGGTGGCATTTGGATTACAGGTGCTCTATCCCGATTTTTTTGACGGAACCTGGTCGTACAGCCCCGATCCTGTAGATTTCAGCCATTACGGACTGATCGATATTTATCAGGACTCCACAATATTCTATAACCACTATGGGTACCTTCAACCCGGAAGAAGAACAACACTTGGAGAGCCCACCTTTTCGATGAAAGACTGGATCAAAGGTGAAAATGTAAATAGCCGGACCAACGATTACAGGATATCCGGTGGTCAGTTCGGTGCATACAATGCCGTATTCGGACCCAAAGGTAAAGATGGGTTGCCTACATTAATGTTTGATCCGGTTACGGGAAAAATTGATCATGCCATCGCTAAACAATGGGAAAAATACGATTTAAAGAAAATTCTGGAAAAAAACTGGTCAACGCTTGGCCCCAAACTTCAGGGTAAAATCTGGATCTGGACGGGCGATATGGATGGTCTTTACTCCAATGTGGCAACCCGTTTTTTGAAGATGTACCTCGATAAAACTGAAAATCCGAAATCAGATGCAAAAATATCCTTTACCCCCATGGCGGGCCATTGTCAGGAGTGGAGCGATAAGGCAGTCATAAGGATGGTTGCGGAAAAGGCGGCAGGTAAATAAACAATCGTAAAAGATTTTAATCCAGGAAATAACTGATATGGAAAAGCGAACACTGCGGGGAATTTTTTTCTCCGTAACACTAATAATGAATTGTGTTATGGTTCAGGCACAATACGATTTGACTAAATATGCCTTTCCTATTGTAGGCACTCAAAACGAATATCAGTTTGCAAATGGCAATGTCTATCCTTGCATCGCTTTGCCCTTTGGGATGAACCACTGGACGCCTCAGACCGCACTAAACGGAGAACGATGGCAATATTCCTATACATCAACCTATATTACAGGATTGAAGGAGACGCATCAGCCCAGTCCATGGGTAGGTGATTATGGCGTTTTATCACTGCTGCCAACAGTCGGTGAAAGAAAATTTCTGGAAAAAGAGCGCCAAAGTTGGTTTACGCATAAATCAGAGGTGGCATCTCCGGAATACTATAAAGTTTACCTGGCCGATCATAACGTAACTGCTGAACTCACTCCCAGTGAGCGGGGATGTATCATGCAATTTACTTTTCCCGAAACAAATCAGGCAAACGTTGTGATTGATGCTTTTGATCAGGGATCTTTTGTCAGGATAATTCAGTCTGAAAACAAGATTGTTGGTTACACTTCGCAGCGAAGCGGCGGGAAAATCCTATTGCCAGAAAATTTCAGGAACTATTTTGTAGTCACATTTGATCAACCTTTTACCGATTTCGCTACCTGGAAAGATACCTGTTTTGTTGGTAATAGAACCGAAGTCTCAGGCCAACGAACAGGGGTAGTGGTCACTTTTTCCACCAGAAAAAACAGGAAAGTAATTGCCAGGGTTGCGTCTTCTTTTATTAGTCAGGAACAGGCTGAACTTAATTTATCCCGTGAAATAGGCAACAAAAGTTTTGACCAGGTTAAAGATGCAGGGAAACTGGCGTGGAATACCTGGCTGTCAAAATTTAGGATTGAAGACAACAGGATCGATGATCTCGATCATGTCCGGATGTTTTATACCGCATTGTACCGGATGCTGTTATACCCGCGTGAATTTTTCGAATATGATGTTCAGGGAAAAATTGTTCACTTCAGCCCTTACAACGGGAAAGTATTACCTGGACGGATGTACACCGACAACGGCTTTTGGGATACCTTTCGTGCCGTTCATCCGTTCTTTACCCTTTTCCTGCCTGAGGTGAGTAAAAATATTCTGGAGGGTCTGGCCAACACTTATAGGGAAAGCGGGTGGTTACCCGAATGGGCCTCGCCCGGGCACATCAAATGTATGATCGGCTCAAATTCAACCTCGGTGGTTGCATCGGCATATCTCAACGGAATAAAGGATGTCGATATTAACGTGCTATGGGATGCGGTATATCACAGTACCTATGATGTTCATCCCAAATTGTCCTCTGTTGGACGTGCAGGATTTAGGGAGTATAATTCACTGGGATACGTTCCAAATGATGTGATCAACGAAAGTGCTGCCCGTACGCTTGAATATGCTTATGCCGATTTTTGCATGTACAAACTCGCGCTGAGTTTACACAAAAATGACACCATCATCAAGACATTCAGGGAACGTGCGGTAAACTATAAAAACCTGTTTTACAAAAAGTATAATTTAATGGCTGGCCGCGATTCGAAAGGGAATTTTCGTCCCGATTTTAATCCTTTAGCCTGGGGAGGCGATTTTACCGAGGGGAACAGCTGGCACTATTCCTGGAGCGTTATGCATGATCCGCAGGGATTGGCAGATCTGATGGGTGGACAAAAAATCTTTCAGCAAATGCTCGACTCGGTGTTTAAAATGCCACCGGTATTCGATTCCAAAAACTACGGGAAGGTGATACACGAAATGCGCGAAATGCAAACCATCGGATTCGGTCAGTATGCGCACGGCAATGAACCCATCCAGCACATGATTTACCTTTATGATTGGGCCGGAGAACCGTGGAAATCGCAATATTGGGCAAGGCAGGTAATGGAAAGATTGTATCAACCAACAGCTGACGGCTATTGCGGGGATGAAGACAACGGGCAAACTTCTGCCTGGTACGTTTTTTCAGCTTTAGGTTTTTACCCGGTTTGCCCTGCTACCGGAGAGCTGGCCATTGGTTCCCCGTTGTTCAGAAAGGTAATCATAACCCTGCCAAATGGTAAATCGCTCAAATTAAACGCCGGCTCGAACAATGAAAAAAATGTATATATAAAGGAGATAACCCTCAATGGTCAGGTATTCACCAAAAACTTTTTCACCCGCGGGCAGCTTCAGAATGGAGGTACAGTCAATTTTCAAATGTCGCCTGATCCGAATACCAAAAAAGGTATTCAGACAGCCGATTTTCCTTACTCACTCTCCCGCGAAAAATTAGCTCCTTAAATAATACTCGAAATAATCAGGGAATGCAAATCAATAACATTTTATGAGAAGCGTATTAATATTTAGCATATTATTCACTTTTGCCACTTGGGGATTGACGGCACAAACAGGGACAAAAAATTTTTGCCGTTATGTGGATCCTTTCATTGGCACAGAGGGTGGCGGAAACATTTTTCCCGGTACCGCCCTCCCTTTCAGTATGGTGAAACTGGGGCCGGACGTTGGAAAAAAAACTTCCAATTCCGGGTGGAGCAATAAAGGGAACATCAATGGATTTAGTCATGTCCATGTTAGCGGAACCGGAGGTGGTCCAAAATATGGAAATATTTTAGTGATGCCCGTTGTTGGCAACATCAACATTCATGATTATTCCTCGCCTCAGTCGGATGAAAAGTCGGAAGTTGGTTTGTATGCTACAAAACTCGATAAATATAAGGTATCCGTACGCCTGAGCTCAACGCATAGCGCCGGTTTACATGAATATACCTTTCCCAAAAGCGATGACGCCCATATCCTGATGGATGCCGGCAGTTTTTTGATGTCAAATTTTTTACCGGAAGCTCAGTATTTGGTTGGTTCCGAGGTTTATATCGAATCGAATAGGGAAATTTCAGGTTATTCAAGGGTGCGTGGTGGCTGGAATTCAGGAGGCCCATATACCGTTTATTTTTATGCACTGTTCGATACTCCTGCCAGCCAAATGGGTACCTGGAAATCGGACCAGCTTCATCCCGGGGGAAAAAGTGAGGTTGATTCAGGCGAACCAACGGGAGCTTACCTCACCTTTGTAACGAGTGAGAGACAAAAAATAAATCTGAAAGTAGGCATATCATTCCTGAGTTCAGCCAAAGCAAAGGAAAACCTGAAAGAGCTAACCTCCTGGAATGTTGAGGAAGTGAAAAACATTGCCGTAACAAAGTGGAATGAACTTCTTGGTAAAGTGGAGATTAATGACAAAAACGAAGAGAATAAAAAAATCTTCTATACGGCACTCTACCACACCTACCTCCAGCCGGTTAACCGTACCGGTGAAAATCCTAAATGGCATTCCTCAGAACCCTGTTACGATGATTTCTATGCGATATGGGATTCGTTCAGGGCTACAAATCCACTTTATACCTTGCTGACGCCTGGTTTATCGAAAGATATCCTCCGATCTTTAATTGATATCTACAAATATGAGGGATATCTGCCTGATGCACGAAGTGGAAATGATAATGGCAGGGTTCAGGGGGGTACTGATGGCGATATGTTGATTGCTGATGCTTTCGTGAAAAAGGTAGAAGGAATTGATTACCAGACCGCTTTTGAAGCGATGATTAAGAACGCTGAAGTTCCGCCCGGTGGCGATGAACGTAAAGAGGGGAGAGGTGGTTTGCCCGATTATAAAACACTGGGCTTTGTTTCGACCGACTATGAGCGCGCAGGGAGCCGGACATTGGAATATGCCAATAACGATTATGCCATTTCGGTTCTTGCAAAAGGTCTGGGGAAACCGGATTTGCAGGAGAAATACCTGAAACGTGCAACAAATTGGGAGAATCTTTGGAATCCGGCCATAGAAAGTTATGGTGCAAAAGGTTTCATCTGGCCTCGTTTTAAAGACAAATCCTGGGAAAGCACATCTAAATTCAACGTGTTTAAAGGTGGATCCTGGCCAGATTTTTTTTATGAATCTGATTCCTGGGAACTCTCTTTTTATGTACCCCAGGATGTGAAAAAACTGATTCAGTTGTGTGGTGGAACTACCTTATTTGAAAGCCGTCTGGATACTTTTTTTACCCATTCCGTAAAAAAAACAAACGGACAATTGGGGTTGTTCCAGGTTTCAAACGAGCCTGGATTTTTAACACCAATGCTCTATAATTATCTGAACAAACAGGAGAAATCGGCTGCCCTGGTACGGAAAATAATGGAAAGGTTTTATAATGCAAGCCGTTCCGGGATCCCGGGTAACGACGATTCAGGTGCGATGTCCTCATGGTATATTTTTCAGTCACTGGGATTCTATCCTAATACAGGTCAGAATGTTTATCTGATCTCAAGCCCTATTTTCAAAGAAGTGACCATTCA
>JAHEYS010000132.1 GCA_023251475.1 Prolixibacteraceae bacterium | reverse complement strand
CCCATGTTTGTCTGTCCGGCAAAGATCCGCAACGTCAAATGAAGGTTCTCCAAAGAATATTTCTGCCCCCTGTTGTTCGAGTTCAATGATTTTCCGCATAATAGTTCCGACCGATGCTGAGGACAGGGTGCCATAAACTTTGGTAAGTTCAGTCTTCCCTTCATCGCCCAGGTACTGGAGCACCCTTTTCACATCTTTGAGATCCAGCAGAGGTAACTTATTGTCATCGCAATACTTAAATATTAAAGATACCATTCCCGACTGGGTCTCGTTAAGTCCGAGCATCCTGGAAAAAAGAACAGGTCCGAATTCGGAGACTGTTGCCCTGAGGCGCAATCCCTGCTCTCCCGAAATGGAGAGAAATTCGACCTGGTTGCCCGATGGATGGTAAGGAATCCCCAACCTGGAGTGCCGTTCCAGGATACCCGGATTTGGAACTGCCTGGGCTGCGATTCCGCTTAAATCACCCTTCACATCCATTAAAAGTGATGGGACCCCGCAGTGAGACAGTTGCTCGGCAATCACCTGAAGTGTTTTGGTTTTTCCGGTACCGGTTGCGCCGGCAATCAAACCGTGACGGTTGAACATTTTCAAAGGGGCATTTACCGTTGTTCCTGAGACATTTTCTTTGTCAAGCATTGCCCCTCCCAATACAATTGATTCACCCTTAAATGAGTATCCGGATTGTACCTCTTTTAAAAACTGTTCTTTTTTTTCCATTTTGCATCATTTATATGTTAAAAATCAATTGTGATGATCCGTTTTCTAAATCCATGAACATTATTCAGTAACAAATTTAATCAAAGTTTAGTTTCGGTAAATTATCCGCAAAAAAAAACCGCCCTATTTACGGAGCGGTTTTTAACCTATATCAAAGTTGAATTATTACTTTTCGAAACGTTCTTCAATAGCGATAATTTGTTTTGCAAGTTCTTCGGGAAGATGAGTTCCGAAAGTGGCATATTGTTCGCGCACCAGATCCAGCTCGTCTTTCCACTGATCTTTATCAACGGCAAGCAGTTCTGGCATGTTGGCATCAACCCCTTCTAATCCGGCAGTATTGATGGAGCCTAACTGAGGGACATAACCGATCGGGGTTTCATCCGCTGCGGCTTTGCCTTCAACTCTTTCGAAAATCCATTGTAATACACGGATGTTGTCACCATATCCAGGCCACAGGAATTTACCCTGTGCACTCTTGCGGAACCAGTTGACATTGAAAATTTTTGGAAGTTTGCCTTTGTCGGGAGCTGTTTCACCGATTTTTACCCAATGACCAAAATAATCACCCATATGGTAACCACAGAATGGAAGCATAGCAAACGGATCGCGGCGTACACCGGCTTTCAGTCCGATTGCAGCAGCAGTCACTTCAGATCCTACGATAGAACCCATGAATACACCATGATTCCAGTCGAATGACTGATAAACCAATGGCACAGTTCCAGGGCGACGACCGCCGAAGAGGATCGCGGCAATCGGAACTCCTGCCGGATTTTCCCAATCTTTGTCGATAGCGGGACACTGGTAAGCGGGAGCTGAAAAACGGGCATTCGGATGGGCAGCAGGTTTACCGCTGGCCTTATCATACACTTCGTTTGTCCAGGTGATTGTCCCTTCAGGAGCATCATATCCGATACCTTCCCACCAGATGTCGCCATCAGGTGTCAGCCCTGTATTGGTAAAAATGGTATTTGCCCTTGCAGACAACATTGCATTCGGGTTAGTATCCATGGAGGTGAACGGGGCAACGCCAAAGAATCCCGCTTCCGGATTGATCGCATAAAGCTGACCATCCTTACCGAATTTCATCCACGCGATATCGTCACCAACTGTTTCAACTTTCCATCCCGGAATAGTGGGAACCAGCATGGCGAGGTTAGTCTTTCCGCAGGCACTTGGGAATGCCGCAGCGATATATTTTTTAACTCCCTGAGGACTGGTAATGCCCATGATAAGCATATGCTCAGCAAGCCATCCTTCTCTTTTTGCCATACTTGAAGCAATCCGGAGCGCAAAACACTTCTTTCCAAGTAATGCATTACCACCGTAACCACTGCCATACGACAGGATCTCGTTGGTTTCGGGGAAGTGGGTGATATATTTATCTTCAATCGGGGCACATGGCCATTTGGAATCAACCTGACCAGGCTCAAGTGGTGCGCCAACAGAGTGGATACAAGGTACAAATTCCCCGTTCCCAAGCACATCAAGGACAGCCTTGCCCATACGGGTCATAATTTTCATATTTACAACCACATAAGGAGAATCGGTTAACTCGATCCCAATATGGGCGATATCAGAACCAAGCGGACCCATACTGAATGGAATCACATACATGGTACGACCTTTCATACATCCTTTGAAGAAACCCTTTAAGGTGGCTTTCATCTCAACCGGATCAGCCCAGTTGTTGGTTGGACCGGCATCCTCCTTTTTTGCGGAGCAGATGTAAGTCCTGTTTTCAACACGTGCAACATCACTTGGATCTGACTGGAAATAATAGCTTCCCGGACGTTTCTTCTCGTCCAGTTTTACTGCCATACCACTTGCAACCATTTCACCAAGAAGATGATCATTCTCCTCTTCCGAACCATCACACCAATAAACTTTCTCAGGCTGGCAAAGTTCAGCCCATTCGTTTACCCAATTAATTAATTTCTGATTACTAGTCATTAAATTCTTTTTATTATTAACAATTTATTCTCAAGGAATTCTGCTTCTAAATGAAGCTTATTCTAGTTTTGTTCAGTATAATCCTTGCATGCAAGGTGAATATTCTCGATTAGCTCCGGAATTTTTGACTTCGGAACTGCAGAAAATGCCAATCTGATCAGGTTTCCAAAAACAATCACACCTGTGCTGTATTTGTCAAGCAGAATTTTTCTGATGGCCTCGGCTTTTAATGGTTCTTTCAGTTCAATACACATGAAATAGCCAGAATTGAACGGGAGTGCCGTAAAAAATTCACCATATTTCTGATCAGAAAGCACCTGAATAATTGATTGATACCTTGAATTAAGTGTCTCAAATTTCTCTTTCTTGTCCTGTTCGTATTGCTCCGAGAAATAGGCTTTGTATAATAATGACTGCGAAAGATGACTAACATTGGAGATATTCCCCCTTACTGCCCCGGCAGTTTTGTTTTCAAGCGCTTCAAATAACTCTGCGGTACCGTTCTTCACGCCATAAGTGATAAATCCAACCCTGAAACCCCAGACATAGTCCTCTTTTGTGGGTCCATCCAGTTTGACAGCTAGTACTTTCTCACTCAGGTTGCACAACTGGGTGAAAATAGATTCCGTGTAAACCCCTTTTTCGTAAACCAATCCAAAATAGGCATCATCTATAATGGCAACAACACTTTTCCCCTTATCGGACTGCCTCTTTATCGCATTTACGATCAATTCGATTTCGGAAACCAGTGGTGTATAACCAGTCGGATTGTTTGGAAAGTTGAGCAGAAGTACAATTTTCCCCTTTATCGAATCGAGTGTCTCTGAGAATCCCTCAACATTAAAAGCCCCGTTTTTAAAAAGGGGAAAGGTAACAACCTTCCCTTTATAGGCATTTTCGAATATCAGGGAATAATTCTCCCAGAACAAATCAGGTATGACTACAGTATCGCCCTCATCAACAAATAAATAACTTGAAATACTAATTCCATGGGTAAGTCCGCTGGTGACAATTGGAATGCTAATCGGTGTGGTGCCCAGAGAGGGATTCTTTCTGTAAACAGACTCTTTCCAATAGTCGCGCAACTCCTTTTTCCCAAAACTGGGGGCATAAGGATAAACAGCAGCGAGGGGAAGATTAATCATTTTGTCAAATTCGGAAAGATGCATTGAAGAACCATCATCCTCAATTGCCTCGCCAATTGTTGCATTAATGCTTTTACCTTTGGCCTGCGCCGATTGAGACAAAATTCCAAGCTTTGGAAAAAATATATTTTTCCCTCTCTCACTCAATAATTCAAGAACATTCCTGTTTACATTTTGAATGGTCTCATTCAGGTCAACTGCTTGTCTGTCCATTAAGTGCTGTTTAATTTAATTAATTAATACTTAAGCGCAAAATTATTAAATATCCAAAGAAATCACAACCGAATTGATCCGGATCCTCAAAACTTAACAAAGATTTGACATAGCTGGACTTCGGGCTTAACTGTTGTCAGATGTTCGGTGGAGTGATTACCCATAAAACTTTTGCAGAGGAGTTATGAATATTTTTCAGGGTATGCTGAATATTGGAGTTAAAATAGAAATTATCCCCTTTTTCGAGAATATACTGCGAATTATCCAGGGTAACCATCAATTTACCCTCGAGAACATGGATGAATTCCTGGCCGTGATGGGTGTGCATAATCTCAGTAGAATCAGAATTCTCTACAAATTTCAGGATGTACGGCTCCATTTGTTTGCTGTTCTCATGATGCGAAAGCAGGAAAAGGGAGGTTCCACTGGAATTCACCTTTACAAATTTTATATCTCCTGATTTGATCAATGGATTCTTTGTGAGTGACTCATGCTCTCCAATCAGCTCACCAACTGTTGCATACAGGCTGTTAGCGATACTCTTTAAAGTTACGATGGATGGAAATGCCTTGGAATTCTCGATTTGTGACAGTGCGCTTGCACTAATTCCTACTTTCTTTGACAGGTCACTTAAAGGCAGGTTTAACATTTCTCGCTTACGCTTTATTCTTTCACCTAATCGATTCATTTACAGTAATATGAAATATAAATATTTTCCTATCATTTAAAATGCAAAGATAATCTATTTTGGGGGCACTCCTCTATCGCGGTTAATAAATTAAGTAATACTTAACGAACAGGAATGGGATAATTCGATCACAGGCCAATTCCACAATGCTGAAATAGCGGATTAATCGAATTTAAATAACGCAAATTATCCTGAAAATTAGTGCGATATGAAAATAAAACCGATGGTTGCAGATCTTAAATTTAAAACAAAAAGAGGACACATAACCAGCTGGTTACCATGTCCTCTTTTTAGGAATAGCTTTTAGCATTATTCAACAACGATATGCTATGCCCTTGGGTGAAATCTGTTGACGGTGTCTTTCAGATACTCCTTATCCAGGTGGGCATAAATCTCCGTTGTCAGAATCGACTCGTGACCAAGCATCTCCTGTACCGTTCTAAGATCAGCCCCCCCCTGAACAAGTGCAGAGGCAAAGGAATGTCTGAAGGTATGGGGGCTGATGCTCTTTTCAAGTTTGATTTTTTCCGCAAGATTTTTAATGATGGTAAAAATCATCACCCTGCTTAACTTTTTCCCCCTCCTGTTCAGGAATACAATATTCTCATTCCCTTTTTCGATGGTGAGCTTCTTGCGCGAATTAACGAGATATTTTTTGATATCTTCAATTGCTTTCTTACTGATTGGCACAAGACGTTCACGCTCACCTTTACCGGCAATCCTGAGAAACTCCTGCTCAAAATGGAGATTGGAGATTTTTAAATCAACCAGCTCAGAAACACGTAATCCACAACTGTAGAGGGTTTCAAGTATTGCCCGGTTACGGAGACCTTCTGCCTTTGTTACGTCAATAGCCTCAATTAAACGGTTTATCTCATCATCGGTAAGAATCTCTGGAAGTTTACGACCAATTCTGGGCGACTCAAGCAATGTTGTCGGATCGTTTTCAACTGCTTCTTCAATTAAAAGGAACTTATAGAAAGATTTAATGCCAGAAATCGTCCGGGCTTGTGTTCTTGGGCTAATACCATTCTGGTTCATCCACTCCACAAACTTCCTTAATTGCGCTATTTTCACCGTCTCCGGTGTGAGGTTAGGAAAATGATCCTCAACAAATGAAATAAGCTTGTTGATGTCATTAACATAAGCACTTACTGAGTTAGGAGACAGTGATTTCTCGATCCTCAGAAACGTTTCATACCCTTTTTTGCTTTCTGACCAATTCATATTACTTTTTTTTAAATAAAGGTGAAAGAATCTAGTTAATCAAAATTATATTTTAAAAGAACAAACGAAAAAGTATAAAAGTTGTTTCAATTTTTCGCAAATTGCACAATATAAATATACAAAAATATTTTACAATAATGAAAATTATTATTGCAAATGGCCCAAATTTAAATTTATTGGGGGTCAGGGAGAAAAGCATTTATGGAAGTAGTTCATTTGCAAGTTATTATGAAAGAATGATTTCCCGTTTTCCAGATCTGGAATTTGAGTATTTTCAGTCAAATATAGAAGGTGACATAATAAATTACCTGCATAAAGTTGGATTCTCTGCGGATGGCATCGTGCTGAACGCCGGAGGGTATACCCACACCTCGGTAGCAATACGTGATGCAATTGCGGCAATCACCACTCCGGTAGTGGAGGTTCATATCTCAAATATCCTCACCCGGGAGAATTTCAGGCATGAGTCGTTAATCGGTGCAGTTTGTAAGGGGAGTATCATGGGATTCGGGCTCGATTCCTACCGTCTGGGAGTCGAAAGTTTTCTTGCTCCCGAATAATCGCCTTAATCTTTACATTTATCAGAATTTTACCCGATTAATTCAAATGAAGACAACAAAACATACCAAGATCGTGGCCACCATATCGGACAAGCATTGCGAACCCGAATTTTTACAGGCCCTCTTTGATGCCGGGATGAATGTCGTGCGGATTAATACAGCGCATCAAACTCAGGAGACTGCCCTACAGATCGTCAATAATGTAAGGAGTGTTTGTGATTGCATTGCCATCCTGATTGACACCAAAGGGCCGGAAATTAGAACCAGGAATATTATCAACCCTATAAAGGTAAAAACGGGGGATAAATTGCTGGTCAAAGGTGGCGATGAAGCATCATCTGACGGACTGTTAATTGTTGATTACCCAAAATTTGCAGATAATGTTCCTGTTGGAAGTTCGATGCTGATCGATGATGGAGAACTCGAATTAAAATTCACCGCAAAAATTGGGGACGCTCTCGAGGCGGTAGTCTGCAATGATGGTGAAATCAAAAATAAGAAGAGCATTAACCTGCCCGGAGTCTCCATTTCACTCCCTCCCATCACCGAAAAGGATAAAATGTTTATTGAATGGGCGGCAGACAATGACATAGATTTTGTGGCTCACTCGTTCGTGCGCAATAAAGAGGATGTTTTGGCTGTTCAGAAAATACTGGATACGAAGAAAAGCCGTATAAAGATTATCTCCAAGATTGAGAATACCGATGGAGTTAATAACATCGATGAGATTCTTGATTATTCCTACGGCATCATGGTTGCCAGAGGAGATCTTGGGATAGAAATTGCCGCCGAAAAAATTCCGGCCATACAGCGCAAGCTGATCCGTAAATGCGTTGAACGGAAGAAACCTGTTATTGTTGCCACACAAATGCTTCATACCATGATTCACAGCCCCCGGCCTACAAGGGCAGAGGTGAGCGATGTGGCAAATGCCATCTTCGACCGCACAGATGCCATCATGCTTTCGGGTGAAACGGCCTATGGAGAATATCCGGTAGAGGCGGTCCAACTGATGACCCGCGTGGCAATCGAAATAGAATCGAGTAAGGACCGCCGGAATGATTTACCCGTACCCCGTCTTGACAACGAGGCTTCTGCATTTCTGGCTGAAGCAGCAGTACTGGCAGCCAATGAATTAAATGTCGCAGCAATCATTACAGATACCCTCACCGGAAAAATCGCCCGCTATATCTCTGCTTTCAGAAGCCCCCTCCCTGTTTATGCCAAATGCCACGACGGGCGTGTCAAACGCGAACTGGCCCTCTCCTATGGCGTTCAGGCAAGCCAGATAATTTCAAAGAAAAATAAGCATAAACTGGTTGAATCTTCACTCCTTGACCTGGAGGCGCGCGGAAAGATTACAGAGAACGATACGGTGGTTTATGTCGGCGGGAATTTTGGAGTGGGTGGCGGAACCTCCTTTATTGAGATAGCCTCAGTAGCAAGAATGACCAGGGAGAAAAAGAACAGCAAACATAACACCGGCGGAAATTAGGCTAATCTTAAACCGAATGAAAAAAAATGTATTTCAGTTATTGCTTGCGGCAACCCTTATATGGTGTGGCAATCTCTATGCACAAAACGTGACCATGGGTTTCAAAGGGGGACTGAGTATCCCCAACCTTACTGCAGGTGGTTCAGAAACCCCGTTTAATGCCGGCTATTCTCCTAATTTGCGGGCAGGCGGCGGTATTTACGAAGAGTTTCACATTAACCGAAAATTCTCCATCTCGGTGGGTGCGGAATATTCCACCCAGGGGGGAATAATGGATAAATCAGAGACTTTAACCAGTGATATCACCTCCGGGACCGTTTATTCTGATTACAAATTCGAATCGAAACTCAATTATATCCTGGTGCCTGTCTTAGCAAGGTTCAATTGGCAAAAGAGGAAAAAGAGCCTCCTGAAATTTTATGCAGCATTCGGCCCATTTGCAGGGTACCTTTTAAAAGCCACCGACATTCGAAGTTATCGCGCCAACTATGAGGATGAAGCCAGAACCATTTTCATTGATGAAATGTATTCTTCTGAAAAGATGGATATAAAAGATAGTTTATACAAATTCAATGTTGGAATCGAAGGATTAGCCGGCGTTTCGATTAATCTAAATAAAAAGCATGCCCTGTTTATTGAAGGTGGGATAGATTACGGTTTTCTCTCAATTAATAAAGTGGTTGCACATGGGCCTGATTTCTCCGGTGCAGCGGTTGTTACATTGGGTTATGCCTACACTTTTCAGAAACAAAACAGAGGCAGAGGTTGGGGAAGATAGACCGTCGCCGGTTAAAAAAAAATGCCATCTCCAATTAAGTCTGGAGATGGCATTTTTTTATCTCATATCATTGATTTCAACCTTGGGGAATTTAGCCGGATTAAAAGTAAAATAGTCATCAGTCAGGTTTTGGTCCGTTTTCATGTTCTTCATCGCAAGGGTATAAACATTTCCATCCTTATTAAAGGTCTTTGCCATAATTATCTGATACTTGCTCTTGTCGACACATAATCTCACTTTGGTATACTCCCTGGACTTATCAACCGGAAACAAATCGATCACCAGTGAACTCTTTCCGCCAATGTTTTCCTCACCAATATAGGTATACTTAAATCCCTTTTCATAAATGGTGAAAAGGTTTGCCGGATTGAGGGCCGCATCACTATCTGCATCATTTCCGGTAATATTAACTTCATTCGACTGGGTAAGGTAACTCCAGGTGGCAACTCCGTTGGAATAAACCTCCATACCCATTGCAGGCATATGTAAACGGTAACTCTTCCCCTTTAAAGCGACACTCCCTTCATTGGTTTCGGTAACACTTCCGGTCTTGTTCTCAAGTGTAAACGAAAAATCGATCTGGATGGTCTTGTAACTCTTGTTGACCTGGGAGAGTTTATCCAGAATCTCTTTTGCCTTCGCATCCTGCTGTGCGAAAAGTGAACCCACAATTAAAAATAAAAAACTAAATAAAGAAATAACTTTCATATTGTATCAATTAAAAAATCACATTACTGATTAAGTCCCCGCAATAACTGTTCCAAAGCATATTCATCCTGCAATAAAACCTGCCGCGCCTTGGACCCTTCGTTTTGACCTACAATTCCGGCCGCTTCCAGCTGATCCATGATCCTTCCGGCGCGGTTATATCCAATCGAAAACTTACGCTGTATCGCAGAGGTGGAACCGGTCTGATTCATTACCACAATTCTTGCCGCCTCATCAAAGAACTCATCACGGTTTTTTAAGTCGATGGTATCTGATTCTCCCGATCCCTCATCATGACATTCGGGTAACAAGTAGGCGCTTGGATAGGATGGCTGCTGACTGATGTATTTTGCAATAGCCTCAACTTCAGGGGTGTCTACGAACGCACATTGTACCCGTATCAGTGAATTTCCCGTTGAAATAAGCATATCGCCCTTACCGATCAACTGGTTAGCCCCCGGGGTATCGAGGATGGTTCTGGAGTCAACCATCGATGCAACCTTGAAAGCGATCCGTGCCGGAAAGTTGGCTTTAATCACACCCGTGATGATATTAATGGAAGGTCGTTGTGTGGCTATAACCATATGAATTCCAACTGCCCTGGCGAGCTGAGCAATCCGGGCAATCGGCAATTCGATCTCTTTGCCGGCGGTCATTATCAGATCCGCAAACTCATCGATAACTACAACGATATATGGCTGATAACGATGCCCCTTCTCCGGATTCAGCCTCCGTGAGATAAATTTTTCATTATACTCCTTGATATTTCGCGCATGCGCCTTCTTTAAAAGATCGTAGCGCAGGTCCATCTCATGGTTCAACGAATTAAGAGTGTTTTTAACCCGCTGTACATCCGTGATGATCGGATCTGTCTCCCCTTCCATTTTAGCAAGAAAGTGCTTTTCAATAATTGAGTAAAGATTTAACTCAACTTTTTTGGGATCTATGAAAACAAATTTAAGCTGAGCGGGATGCTTTTTATAGAGTAAAGAGGAGATGATTGCGTTGAGGCCCACCGATTTTCCCTGTCCGGTTGCCCCGGCCACCAGAATATGGGGCATCCTGGTAAGATCGACTACGAATGTCTCATTTGAAATTGTTTTCCCAAGGGCGAGCGGGAGTTCAAAGTCGCTCTCCTGAAAAACTTTGGAAGCGATCAGTGAACGCATCGAAACAATTTCCGGTTTACTGTTGGGAACCTCTATCCCGACGGTCCCCTTCCCCGGAATAGGGGCGATGATGCGTATTCCCAGGGCAGCAAGGCTGAGGGCTATATCATCCTCCAGGTTTTTAATTTTTGAGATCCTGACTCCCGGTGCAGGGACAATTTCATAAAGTGTGATGGTAGGTCCTGTTGTGGCCTTTATTTTTACAATCTCAATATTGTAGTTTTTAAGTGTCTGAAGGATCTTATTCTTATTGGCAATCAGCTCATCGTCTGACACCTGCGGATTGCCCGATGAACGTTCTTCAAGCAGTTCGATCGGCGGAAATTTGTAGCGCGATAACTCAAGTGTGGGATCAAAATCGGGCATCTCTTCATCGGCCCCTTCATAAAGGCCATCCTCTTCCTCCCTCTTCACCGGCTCAGGAATGTAGGTCTTCTGGCTGACAAACGGAGATGGTTCCTCCCGGTGAATCTCCTCCCGCTCAATCTCAAGCGGTGTATTCTGATTACCGGCGTAAACAATCTCCACATTATTTCCGACAGCCACTTTGGCAAAAGCCCTTTCCTTCGTTTCGATGATTGGCGCCTGGGGTATGGAGAAGGTCTCCTCCTGCGGAATCACCTCTTTTTTGGATGGCGCTTCCAATCGTTTGTAGGTGATCCACCTCCTGATAGTTGGCCAGGCTTCCTCAAAGGCAATGATTATGCAGATCAGCATTGATGCGAGAATGAGAAAGAAGGTTCCGATTTTCCCGATCGTTATATTGAACAGTAAACTGATGTTTTTACCATAGTCTCCACCTGGCAGTATAAATGATTTTTCATACAACGAGGATAGAAAATAGCCTGAAGCAACTGATGTCCAAATAATCAGAAACAACCCATAGGCAATATTCCGGCTCATCGAATATCTGAAAACATTAAGTAATCGTAAGGCGATGATGAAAAATAAATAAACAAAGCCAATTGAGGCAATCCCAAAACCTTTGTTAATAAATAAATTAGCCAACACAGCACCCCATCTCCCTCCGGCATTCTGGATTTTTAAATCGGGGTTGGACAATAACTCCTTTGAAGTAACCTTCAGGTGGCTGATATCAGCGCCTCCCGAAATAAAAAAGGAGGTAAAGGAAATCAGAAGATGAATTGAAATCACAAGAAAGAGAATTCCGAATATTGCACCAACGCGTTCCCACATGGTGAGACGACCAATTAGCCGGCCAACGATTCCCTTTTTTTTTGTCGAAGTTGAGCCTGATTTTTCTTTCTTGCTGCGAGTCATGTATTTATAAGATCAATATATTAAGACGAAGATCGTCGAACTGCCCTGCGAAATTAACTAAAAAACATTAATATATGACATTCGGCAGATTCCATCTCTTTGATTTATGTTTACTTTAGGTCGATATTTCACCGACAGTAAAAAGAATAATTTGTGAATAAACTGGCAGTTGTTGCACTTGGAGGAAATGCTCTTCTCCGGGATAACGAAAAGGGGACTATTGAAGAACAGGAAAAACACACTTCTGAAACGCTTGAAAACCTGATATTTCTGATCAAAGCGGGCTACGACTTAATCGTTACCCACGGCAACGGACCCCAGGTTGGCAATATCCTGATGCGAAACGATGCCGGGATGCAGGTTTACGGGATTTCTCAAATGCCACTCGATATTTGTGTTGCAGATACACAGGGGGGTATCGGGTACATGATCGAGCGGATCTTCAGAAATATTTTAATAAAGCACGGAATCAGGCGAAACGTGATCACCATCGTCGGAATGGTGGAGGTTGATCCTGACGATCAGGCATTTGAAAATCCAACAAAACGGATTGGAATGTATTATTCCGGTGATCAGGCTCAGCAACTTTCAAAAGAAAAAGGGTGGATATTCAAGGTGAGTAAACAAGGGGAGAAAGGGTGGAGACGCGTAGTGCCTTCTCCAGTTCCAAAATCAATCTTCAATCTTGATATTATTGGAGCTCTGGCCAGACAGGGAAATATTGTCATCACATGCGGAGGGGGAGGTATTCCGGTATATTACGATAAAAACAGCGAGGTGCGAACCGTTGATGCAGTTATCGATAAAGACATCGCCTCTTCAGTTCTGGCAAACGGGGTCGGCGCGAGCGAATTTTATATCCTTACTGATGTCCCCTTTATTTTTAAAGATTACGGACTTCCGACACAGGAGAAACTCGAATTTTTGGATTATAACGATACGGTAAAATACCTTGAAGCAGGTACCTTTGGTGAAGGTTCCATGGCGCCCAAAATTAAAGCAGCACTGGCATTTATTAAAAATGGTGGCGACAAGAGTGTTATCACGGAAGCCTCCAGACTGGAAGATAAATCCTTCGGCTCGAAAATAACGATGAGGTATGGGATGTGATCTTTATTTGGCATAAATTTGCCTGACTTGAAATATTTCTAAAAAGATAAAAACCTTAAATCCTATATCATGGCGAATAATCTGCATGCCAGGCATTTCTTAAAACTGCTTGATTTTTCTTCCAAAGAAATTGAATATTTACTCGAACTTGCGGCGGAATTAAAATGGGCCAAATCAGCTGGAACGGAAGAACAGCGGTTAGTGGGGAGGAATATTGCCCTTATCTTTGAAAAAACTTCGACGCGCACCCGCTGTGCCTTCGAGGTTGCGGCCTATGATCAGGGGGCACATGTGACTTACCTTGGACCGTCCGGTTCGCAGATTGGCGCCAAGGAATCGATGAAAGATACTGCCAGGGTTTTGGGGCGTATGTATGACGGCATTCAGTATCGTGGTTATCAGCAATCGATTGTGGAGGAACTGGCACAGTACGCCGGCGTTCCGGTTTGGAACGGATTGACTGACGAGTTCCACCCGACACAGATTCTTGCCGATCTGCTCACCATGCGTGAACATTGCGACAAACCGTTTTCGGAGATAAAATTTGCCTACCTCGGCGATGCCAGGAACAATATGGGCAACTCCTTAATGGTGGGCGCTTCGAAAATGGGGATGGATTTCCGCGCAGCAGCCCCCACGGCCTTCCAACCCACCGCTGAGTTACAATCCGAATGCAGAAAGATTGTGGAGGAGAGTGGTGCAAAAATTACCATTACAGACGACCTTGCAGCAGCAGTTAAAGATTGTGATTTTATTTATACCGATGTCTGGGTTTCGATGGGCGAGGCCGATAATGTCTGGTCCGAAAGAATTGCCCTGCTTCAACCTTATCAGGTAAATTCAAAAGTGATGGAGCTTACAGGAAATCCTGCGGTAAAATTTCTCCACTGTCTGCCTGCCAACCACGATCGCAATACCAGGATCGGAGAGGCTATCTATCAAAAATTCGGACTCGAATCGATGGAGGTAACCGATGAAGTATTTGAAAGTAAGGCATCTATTGTTTTTGACCAGGCCGTCAACCGGATGCATACGATTAAAGCGGTAATGGTTGCGACATTGGGAAACTAAGTTGGAAGTAATTAAAGTCAAAAGTGCCTAAAGTTGAAAGTACTTAAAGTTGAAAGTGCCTGAAGTTAAACTGACATGGTTTGATGCGCTTTTCAACTTTAGTCACTTTAAATACTTTAGTCACTAATTTTTTCATAAACAATAATAACTATATTTTACATGAACAATTTTGAGTTTTATAATTCCGTGAGAATTTGTTTCGGGAAAGGGGAAATTGCAAAACTTTCAACCCTTGTTCCCAGAGATGCCAGAATCATGCTTACCTATGGTGGGGGGAGCATAAAGAAAAATGGCGTTTATGATCAGGTCATCAGTGCATTATCAGGATTTAACATCATCGGGTTTGGCGGGATAGAGGCAAATCCGCATTACGAAACACTGATGAAGGCTGTTGCCCTTGTCAAAGCGAACAAGATCGATTTCCTGCTTGCCGTAGGAGGCGGGTCGGTATTGGACGGCACCAAATTTATTGCCGCTGCAGCACTATGGGAAGGGGCTGATCCGTGGGATATTATGACCCGTCGTAACCATGCAACTGTTAAGAAGGCAATACCCATAGGGACTGTTCTCACGCTTCCTGCCACGGGATCAGAGATGAACGGGACTGGTGTGATCACCAAATGGGAGACCAAGGATAAATTGGCATTCGCCTCTGAACATACTTTGCCCCGTTTCTCTATCCTGGATCCGGAGGTGGTATTTTCGCTGCCACAGATCCAAATTTCCAACGGTATTGTAGATGCATTCATCCACGTTATGGAGCAATACCTCACTTATCCGGCCAATGCTCCTGTTCAGGATCGGTTTGCCGAATCTATTCTGATCACTTTAATCGAAGAGGGGCCGAAAGTGCTTGCAGACCGTTCAGATTATAATGCCGCAGCCAATTTTATGTGGGCGGCCACGATGGCCTTGAACGGCCTTATCGGAGCAGGGGTTCCACAGGATTGGGCCACCCATATGATTGGACATGAACTTACCGCGTTTCACGGGATCGATCATGGCCAGACACTTTGTATCGTTCTGCCGGGAATCATGCGTGTAAAACGTGAAAACAAACAGGAGAAGATGCTTCAATATGGCGAACGGGTCTGGAAAATCACCGAAGGAACTGTGGATGAACGGATCGAAGCCATTATTGAAAAAACAGTTCATTTCTTCGAATCTGTGGGAATAAAGACCAAACTTTCGGATTACGGTGTCGGGAGCGAAATTATCCCCAAGGTGGTTAACCGTTTTATCAACAGGGGGATTAAGGCAATTGGCGAACGGGGAGATCTCACAACCGATGATATTGCGAGAATACTTGAACTGCAGTTGAAATAGCAGTAATTGTGGCTGGCATCTGGTTGCCCGCCATTGATTGCTGACCGCTCACTGATTGTAACATCGGGGAATTGAATACTCGCTGTCAGCATCTGCTTGTCTAAAAGAAAACCCAAATAATGTTTCAAAATATAAAATGTAACTTATACTACACAATATGTGTATTATAAGTTACATTTATCTGATGAATGCTCTTTCAAACCCAGCACAGCTTAATTACGACATGCAAGTCGCCCGTTGCCAGCTGCAGGACGCGGGAAGCCAAATTTCCCGAATTCATCCTGATTGGCCCTATTTCCTGTTTGCGGGGGCAACAGGGCATCCACCGCAAGAGCTTCCACACCCGTTACAGTCATCTGTTTTCTTGAACGATTTGAGTGATTGTGTTGTCTTATACCCAAGAATCAACACTGAAACTATAACTACGATCCATGTTAAAATCTCCTGCATTATAATGGGAGGTATTAAGGGTTAATGAAATAGAGTGCAATATTGTAAATAATAAATGCCATTGTCCAGGCAAAGACCGAAGTATAGAACAGGGTAAAGAGGGCCCATTTCCAGCTGCCCGATTCCCGTTTTATAGTTGCGATCACCGCAATACAAGGGAAATAGAGCAGAACAAAAACGAGGAAAGAGAGTGCAACAGCCTGGTTAAATACTTTCTCTCCCATTTTAGGTCCTGAATAGTAAACTTCTGACTTTAACACTTCGGGGAGCAATTCCCTGGTTTTTGTATCATCTTTACCGGTCTCATATAAGACACCCATTGTACTCACGACGATCTCTTTTGCAGGAATTCCGGCAACAAGGCATATCCCCATTCGCCAGTCAAAGCCCAAAGGTCTGATTAAAGGTTCAATGGTATGCCCGATAATTCCAAGGTAAGAGTGTTCGATCTGAGATTGGGCATGCCAGTCAGGGGTAGCATTTGCTATGGCATTTACTTTCCCCTGTGTATGAATTTCCTCACTGTGCGGAAAATACTCAAGCGCCCATATGATAACTACCGCGACTAAAATTGTACCCCCGATTTTTTTAAAGTATTGACTTGCCTTGTCCCACATATGCAAAAGGGTATTTCTCAAAACCGGCATCCGGTAAGGGGGAAGTTCCATTACAAAAGGGGTCTCCTTGCGCCGGAAGAGGGTTCGGTTCAGTATTTTTGCCATCACGATGGCCATCAGGATACCCAGCAGGTATAATCCCGTTAGGACCACAGCCGGATAATCCTTAAAAAAGGCAGAGATTAACACGATATACACCGGCAAACGGGCCGAGCATGACATAAACGGGATAATCAGCATGGTAAGCAACCGGTCTCCCCGGTTACGGATCGTACGGGTAGCCATGATCGCGGGGACGTTGCATCCAAATCCCATCACCATTGGGATAAAGGAACGTCCGTGCAACCCGATTTTATGCATCAGTTTATCCATAATAAAAGCGGCCCGCGCCATATAACCGGTATCTTCCATCAGTGAAGTAAAGAAGAAAAGGATCAGAATATTGGGTAAAAAAACAATAATACTTCCGAGTCCGTTAATAATTCCGTCAGTCAGCAGGTCCTTAAACATACCGGAGGGCATTGTAGTTTTAACGAAATCGGAGATAACGGCAACACCCATGTTTATCCAGTTCATCGGGTAGGACCCGAGTCTGAATGTCGCAAAAAAGGTGACGAACATGAAAAACAGAAAGATCGGAAATCCCAATATCCGATGGGTAACCAGCTTGTCAATCTTGCCTGTGATCGCGTAACGCCACTGAATCCCCGGGACGAAAGTCTCCTGAAGCGCACCCGCTATAAATCCGAATTTGGCATCGGTAATCAGATGGGAACTCTCCTCGTTCAAACGCGCTTTTAAACGGGCGATCTCATTTTGGGTTATCGTGTTGATCCTGGAAAAATTGGTGGATGATTTAAGGGTTTCCAGGGCATCGGGATCTTTATCCAAAAGTCTTAATGCCAGATATCTTGAGGATAATTTTGCCCGGATAGGTTTATCCTGTTTGATCTCCTTCTGAATCGCCTTGATTGATTTTTCAAGTTCCTCCCCGTAATTGATATGAATATGCCGGACGACAGGATTACGATCTTCGTAAACTTCAATGATTTCGTCAAACACCGCATCCAGTCCAATTCCCTTACTTGCTATGGTAGGAATAAAGGGGATTCCAAGCAGTTCTCCCAACTTTTTGGCATCCAGCTTTGCCCCTCCCGTTTCCAGGTCATCATACATATTAAGGGCCATTACCACCTTGATATCCATATCGATCAACTGGGTGGAAAGGAACATATTCCGCTCCAGGTTTGCAGCATCAATCACATTGAGCACAATATCCGGAGTTTGCTCGATGATATAGTTTCGTGTGTATAATTCTTCAGGCGAAAATGTTGTCAGTGAATATGTTCCAGGCAGATCGACCAGTTTGAAAGTGTATCCCTTTCGCTGGAAGGTGGCGATTTTTGAATCGATCGTCACTCCGCTGTAATTTCCGACATGCTCTTTTGAATTGGTGACACGGTTAAAAAGGGTTGTTTTACCGCAGTTTGGATTTCCTGCCAGGGCCACATGAATTGTCTTTCCTTTTTCACGGGCTGAAATCTTCAGCACTTCAAGGTCGATAATTCCATCGAAATTAGGGGGGGCGGAATTGATTGCCTCCTCGGTGGTTATCACCTCTATCAGAAAGGCTTCTGCCCTACGCAGCGACACATTATATCCAAGTAACTGATACTCGACAGGATCGTATAACGGGGCATTTTTTAGCACCATCACCTCCTTTCCGGCCACAAATCCCATCTCTGAGATTCGACGCCGAAAGGAACCATGACCAAGCACCTTGGTAATTACTACACGTTTATTTTCTTCAACTTCCGAAAGACGCACCTTTATTCTTATTAAGAACAATTAAAAATAATGTGCAAATATATGGCAATAAATTCTAAATAACAGGAAATTTCACAGAATTTTTAGCTGAATATCATTAGGGATAGTGAAGGATGGGTGTAACAATTAATCGTGTATCTATCCTATTATTAATCTGATATATATAATATCGGATTCCATTTACCACCTTTAAAATGGGTAAACTTTGAAAATAATGGAGTTGCATGGTTTTGATTTCCAAAATCTGATTATCTTTGCACCGTTTTCGGACAAAAATGGCCCCGTAGCTTAATGGATAGAGCATCTGACTACGGATCAGAAGGTTGGGGGTTCGAGTCTCTCCGGGGTCACCTTTTTATAGAATTAAAAAAGTCAATCACTTGAATATCAGTGATTGACTTTTTTGTTATGATTCGTCTCCCCTGAATATTTTGTAACCATTGTCTTTCAACAATATATACCGCCATTTTTC
>JAHEYS010000131.1 GCA_023251475.1 Prolixibacteraceae bacterium | reverse complement strand
CGAATTGAAAAAAGGGCTTCCAATGGCATATTCGCCGGTTCCGGGAGTCACCGGGAAGAAGCCCATGGCGGAGAATACGTACCATGAACAAAGTCCGCCGCCATCCTCGTCTCCGGGAATACCCAACGGGCGGTCGTCGAACCACATATCCATGATTTCCCGGATCCGGCGTTGCGTTTTCCAGGGCTGGCCTGCATAATTATAGAGATACGGGATATGAAATGACGGTTCGTTACCCGTTACAAACATCCCGTTTAGCCCCGTAGCATCCGGGAACTGCCCCATAAACTGCCATTTTGAGAGATGGGTCGGTTCGTTAAAAAGCGCATCCACCCGTTTTACAAAGGCCTCTTTTCCTCCCAAAAGTCTGATCAGATCAGGAATGTCGTGCTGAACACTGAAGTTCCAGGTCCATGCATTGTTTTCTGCATAGTAGGCCCGGCTCCCAATGCCACCGGATAACTGAGGATCAAAGGGCTCAATCCATTTTCCGTTCGCCATTTTAGGGGCCATAAATCCTGTGGATGGATTAAAAACATTGAGGTAGTTCTTCGATCGTTTAATAAAATAGTCGTAATCATCGTTTTTGCCCAATGCCCTTGCCAGCTGAGCCAGGCACCAGTCGTCGTAACTATGTTCCAGGGTAAGGGCCACTGCCTGACGTTTCTCAAATCCATCCACCTTTGAGACAGTTTCGGCACTGTCCGGTGGAAGGGCGGGATACCACCCGTTTTTGAGGTAAAAACTATCCAGCGAACACATCGGACCGGATCGCCATGGTAACATGGTTGCCTGGGTGGCATTCTTTTTCAATCCCTCGTATGCTTTTTCAACCTCAAAATTGGTAATCCCTTTTTGATAAGTATCCCAGACCAGGGCCGCAGAATGGAACCCGATCATTGCGGGAAAATCTCCATAAAACTGCGGAAATCCCGGCATCCAGCCGCTTTGTTCATACATTCGGGTATACGACTCCACCATATCGGCCTGTTGTGAAGGATTGAGAATCGACATTAAGGGATGCAGTGAGCGGTAGGTATCCCAGAGCCAGTCGTCAACAAAGAAGGGGCGTCCTGCATCGTCGTGAATTTCACCATCATAACCGCTCTTATAGCGGCCATCCTCCGAGATATTCACCATCCGCTCATTGCAACGATAGAGTGAGGTATAAAAAATCCGCCTTTCACGCTCTGTACCTCCCTCCACCTGTATTTTCCCAAGTTCGTTCGCCCATATCTTATGACCCTCCATCTTTATGGCGTCAAAATGCTTACCGTCAGTCTCCTTATGAAGATTCTCCGCAGCCTGATATTCATCAATATAGGATATGCCAACATGCACCTCAACAGGTTTATCCGTTGGGGCAAATTGAAAGAACATGCCAATTTGATTGCCTGTAATTTCGGCAAGATCTTTTTGTTTCCCTGATTCAAAAGCCCCAGATTTGATGAAATGACAATTGAATTCTGCATAAAAATATTGCCGTTTTTTCTCAAATAGTTCCCAGCCCTGAACTACATTATTTCCTAAAACCTGAAAATAGGCAATGCCGCCGGACCGGAAAATAATATTTCCGGCATCCTTATTCTTAAAATTAAACCGATAAATTACAGCGCGTTCCGTAGTGGTCCAATCGGCTTCAATATTGGATTCTTCCAGATAAACTTTATGATACCACGGGTGAACCTCCTCCTGGTCATGGTCGTACAAAGCAGCATTATCATTCCTGTTGATATTGATCGGACCTGTGGTTGGCATCAGCTCGGTAACAGCTCCCATCCGGTAGGCTGGCATATTAAGTGCAAAACCATAGATTTTATCGCTCAGATAACGGTCGTTCAACCCTGGTTTAGTCACCGGAAACACCCGAACCATACTGTGGGGACGATGGACCGTCGGATTTTTTGTGGTCAGTAAGGTGGCTACCCCTCCGATATTTGGATCCACATATTGAGTGACATCCGTGTTATTGCAGCTATTCAGCAATAACAGCAAAAGCCAGAGCATATTACGCATTAGTCTCATAAAATGTTATCCTATTTTAGTTGTTAATAGAACCATTGTGATTCGCCGTGAAACCACACTTTTCTAAAACTGAACCTCCACAAATTTTACTTCGAATGGATTAAGCGTGATGGATTGAACGGCATTTCCCAATTCTTTTCCAATTGAATTCACCACCACCATCCGACTTATAGGACGTCCATCAATCCCTGATTTAAGCGTTACTTCTGCCGGTTTGCCCTCCAGCTCCCTGAAATGTAACATTACTGCGTTTGAATTTTTAAATGATGGTCTGCTGTTGACCAACATCGCATTCCCCGAACCTGAAATTTTCAAAGCTTCCAAAGATGACAATTTCAATTCATTGGGTCCCGCAGGGAAGGTCCTGGTCGGGAAGATATTCCGCTCACCCCAGGCATATTTGGTTGCAAATGTGTTGGTGGTATCGGCAGTTGAGGTGAGCTGATAACTCCAGCTGAATCCCCCCTCCTGGAATGCCCTGAAATTGGTAAACCAGTAATTATTCATCACATACGAATAGAGCCAGCTCTTCCCCGGTTTGGGATACCGCTCATATTTATTCATATTAAAATCGCTGAATTGCCAGAGCGGAACTTCATTACTTACAATAATAACCTGTCCCTTCTTTCCCCGAACGGACACAAAGTTCTGTGCTGCATTCCAGTCGGATGATGATCCCGGAAGCTGCTGTCCCTGGGTCAGTATCCCTCCGATGGTCTCAAAAACGATCCTGGCTTCGGGTAATGAGAATGGGAACGCCACGTAAAGCGCTTCTGGATCAGTAACAATGAGTTTATGTGCCATATATTTAAACTCAATTTTCTTTACGTTTTTATATAATCTGATCTCGGCTTCAAGCCCTTTTGGCGCCCCCGGGGTCCCTTTTTCAAATCCTTCCAGATCAGAAGCAATCCTGACACTCTCCCATACATCGCCATTTACACCCTTATCTATTTTTACATTTGACACGGTTGTCCTGACAAAGGGTGACTGATCACGTTTCGCGGAGGTCTCTTTAACCGGTTGCCCGATATTGTAAGGATTCAGGCCATCTGCAAGTTCCAGCTTCAGCGCTTTATCGTAAAGTGTGCTGATCGCCCCGGTCGCTTTATTAATCCCGATTTTGTAAAAATTATTCTCAAGAACTTCAATACCGGAACCTGTCTGGTCAACTGGCTGCTGATCGGTAAGTTCAATTTTTAAAGCCTTATACCCCATCGCAGGGATATCTTTCACCTCCATCACCCAGTAAGCCCCTTCGGCACGTTTTTGAAGTACCTGTGCCGGAACCTCTTTGCCCGTGGTAAGATCAATTATCCTTGCTTTTTTGGTAACGGGAAGAACCTCATAATCAACAAAAAGATTAATATCCCCGGACCGGTTCCATCCCAATGAATTAATCACATAAATCACAGGGAAGTCGGCTTTTTTAAGGTACTGCTGTATCCTGGCCAGTGCCTCCTCATTCAGTAAGGTCACTTTTTTCAACGCTTCCCATGCATAGGCCCCTTTTTGCAGCCATTGTTTAGTCGAATTTTCCGAGTAAGGGTGACTGATGCTCTCGTCAGCGCCACAGGTATGTTCATCAAAGAAGATCGCATTTTCACTGATATGGTCAATATTGGATTCCAGTGTCGGCGACTGTTCACCACCCATCATGGCAACCATGGCAAATAACCCTTCATCCACCTGTTTCATATTCTGGGTCTTTCGTACTTCTGCCGTCTCCCGTGAGGTAGAACCATATCCATCTGTCCACCAGTCGAGCCAGGCATTCCGATGAACGGGCAACGATGAGGCGTATTTATTCTCCACATATTCAAAGAATTCACTGGCAACCGCCATTTTCAGTTTTGGCGATTCGTGGGTGGCATTCCATTGTCGGGCCAACTCACAGGCAGCAGTTGATGGCGGAGCGTTATCTGTTCGATAACCTGAAAACTGAATGGGAATACGGTCGAAAGGGTATCTTTTTGCATCAAGACTGGCCAGATGATTCAGCATTTTTTCTGCTTTAATGGCCTTGGATTCGAAACCGAATGAATTGCCGGTCATATAATGGTCAGCCCTGAATGCCAGGAGCCGTTCGCCCGATGGCGCCTCCCACCAGAAACAGGTTGGCTGATCAAAAGGGAGAATCGAACGTGTCTCATTTATACCAATATCCAGGTACTTCACCCCCGTATTCTTAAAATAGTCAGGCATACACCAGGCAATGCCGTTTACGTCGTTCTGCATGGCGACTTTTACGGGAATGCCCAGTTTGCTGAATTCCTTTAAAGGCTGCAGAAAGTCAACCATGATATTCTCATCCGAGATCTCTGCCATATTGCAGTACATACCTGTCACTTCGATACGACCTTCAGCAATCCGCTTCTTAAAACGCTCAATCTGGGATGTTGGACGGGACCGGAGGTATTCCCTGGTTACCCAGGCCGATTCGCAGGTCCATCGAAACCTGGCCTCGTCGGGAAATCCATCTGTCTGATCGCAGTAATCAAGTGCATAATCGATATAACGCATGTGTTCTGCAAGTATTTCCGATTGTGGCCGGGTATAGCCGATGTCGGTATGAGAATGCTGAACCATGTAGATTTCCCATTTTTTAACAGGGGTGACTGTCAAAGAATAATTACCGGCCAGCTCCTTATCCCCTTTCACCGTAATATTTATTTTCTTCGGAGATAAAACGGCGTTCAAAGTCAGCAGGATAAGGTTACCACCCTTCCTGACAGAATCTTTATAAACATTTCCGGCAAATGAAAAGGTAATACCGGCTGATCGATCTGATTTGATATCCGCGATAATCTGCTGAACCATTTTGCCCTCCTTTTTAAATAAGACAGGTGCATTTTTAAAAGTTACCAGTGGGGTTTTCGCAGTTTGAGCAATCAGTGAAACTGAACCAGAGCACAGAAGAATGGAAAGGAGCAGCTGAATTTTTTTCATAAAGGCGCCATTTTTTTGTTTAAAGTCTTAGTGGATGATCGTCTGAATCAAATTTCAGACAATTGAATTTCAAAATATAATATTAAGACATTTTCTTTAAACAAAAATGGGCTACGGAAAATATTTTGCATGGTAAAAGACCAGAAACTAAACATAAATTATCCAATACAATTACCCGTCAGGGAACCGCCGGACAGATCTCTCCCACCTTCCCCAATAACACCTATCAGGGGCAATAATAGTTATTCAAAGGTTTAAATTCAGAATTCATCAAAGGCGATCATCTCCTTTCCGACGCCAATGTTATCCAGCATTTCCAATGCCGCCTTTATCATAGAAGGAGGTCCACACAAATAATATTCGATTTCGCCAGGATTCCCATGTGTTTTGAGATAATTCTTCCAAAGCTGTTCATGAATAAATCCGACTGATCCATTCCAATCATCCAGCGTTTTGGGCGCTGAAAGTGAAACATTAAAAGAAAAATTTTCGTGAGCCTTTTCCATATCTTCGAAATATTCCCTGTAGAAAAGATCATCCAAAGATCGGGCGCCATACCAGAAACTAACCTTTCTGTTTGTTTTTTCAGTTTCGAAAAGATAAGAGAGATGCGACCGAAGTGGAGCCATTCCTGCTCCGCCACCCAGATAAATCATCTCGCGACTGGATTGTTTGATCAGGAAATCACCAAACGGGCCGGTTACTTTAACCTTATCGCCGGGTTTGAGATTAAACACATACGAAGAACCTGCTCCGGCACTTACAGACCGATCCCTGGGAGGCAGTTCAATTCTAACATTGAATTTCAGAAGGTGTTCTGTTGCGGGATTTGTCGCAATGGAATAATTCCGTTTTGTAAAAATCTCATTTTCTGCGTAATAATCATAAAGGCCCATCTCCGTCCAGGCTTTGTCAAAACGGTTGTCTATATCAAACTGGTCAAATCTTGTTTCAAATGGGGGAATAATCATTTGAATATACTGTCCGGGTTTGAAATTCAAAGCTGATTTTTCGTCCGGCTCAAGCACCAGTTCCTTAATAAAAGTTGCGACATTATGATTACCTGCAACTGTGAAGGTCTTTTCCTGATCAAACTCATCTTCAGGGCTATTCACTTCATTTTTAAGGTTCAGATAAATCTTATCATGTTCAGCCTCAACCTTGAAAGTTGTTACTCCCAGACATACCGGCATCCTTGCCGGGGACCCATCGTTCAGATTAAACCTCCCGTTATGTTTGGCACATTCGATCATCTCACCGATCACCACTCCTTCAGCCAGGTGGGCATTTCCGTGGGTGCAGATTCCGGCAGTCGCATAAAACTGATTTTCGGCGGTCCGGTATATGGCATACGTCTTTTGATTAAAATCAAACCGGATCACCTCTCCAATTGGTAACTCTTTCCTATTGCAAACTTCTATCCTATGGCCTGACATTTTTGATGGATCACCATGGAAGATTTTCCGGACTTCATCGGTTAAATGCTTTTGAGGTGGGGGTAATTTACGTTCGACGAAATAAGTGGGATCTTTTATCTGTTTGAGGACTGCCGGTATAATTTCTTTAAATGCTTCAATAATTCCGGGATATGGTGGCGGACAATCATCTTTTATCAACTGGTGAAGCGCGGGCAGCGCATGATAAGGCACCAGTGGAAACATATGATGCTCAACATGATAATTCATGTTCCAGTATAAATACCGGTTAATCCTGTTCATATATACAGTTCTGCAGTTTAACCGGTGATCAAGGACATTTTCCTGAAGCCCGGCATGCTGGGTAATGCCGTATACAGGCATTAACCAGGTTCCTGCAAGGGTTGGAAACCCGATAAACATAAGTGGCAGAAAGGTTTGGTAAAAGATGGAAAGGAAGATGACCCCCAGGAAAATCAGCAGATAAATGCGGGCTTTCAGAATGACTTTACTATATTCAGATTTTGGGAGGTAAGTTGCCACCTGCGGATCTATTTTCCCAAAAACGTGTTTTATCAGTCTTCTGGATTCAGCTCTGGCCGCACTTATTCCGAAAAATGTAAGTATTATTTTCCGGATATCAGGTGGTCGTGGCACTGCAATTTCAGGATCGCGTCCCCGGATGATTGTATCGCTGTGATGTCGTGTATGGCTCCAGCGCCAGACAGTCGACTGCCTGAAAACCATGAAAGAGGCGATCTCATACAAGACATTGTTCATCCAATCGGTTTTAAAGGCTGTTCCGTGGCTTGATTCATGCCATCTGGAATCAGATGTGGATGCATATAAAACACTGTAAACCACATATGGGAAGATCACCATCCATGTTCCCCATAAATGAAAAACCAGGTAACCCGATCCGAAGATCAGGCCAAACCAAATAAGGGTATCCCTTATCGCCGGGCCGTTTTTTCGGACGAGTAATTCACGCATTTTATCCCTGGGGACTGGCGAGTGATACCACTGGGCTTCGGCCAAACCCTTTTTAACTGCTATCGGTGTCTCTTTTCCAATAAGGCTGTAATCCCTTATGGCACTAATTTCATTTCCCATCCGGATATGATTATCAACTTTATTATTTCTTGTTTGATTCGAAAAAAGCTTTCAGCCTGTTTTTCATAGATACATTCACCTCCCACTGATTGGTAATAGGTTGCCTGGTAAAAGGCAATGCGGTCATATAGGGGAAGGGGCCAAATTCAGGTGAAATTGTAAATAAAGACTGTCCCTCACCTATTTTCTGATCTACAACCTTCTTCCACCATCCCAGATGGATCTGCACCGCTTCTTCCCATTCAGGAACGCGGGGATCCGGAATTTGGGGACCTTCAGGAAATCCAACTCGTGCATGAATATGATCGGTTCTTGATAATGCCAGATGAACTGCCTCCTGCTGATCTTCAAGAAAAGACTCCGCCACGTTGCACCAGTGCGAAACATCCAGTGTCAAGCGGAGATCAGGAAGTCTTTTCAGATAATCGGCAGTGATATGTGCAGCAAAGCTAAACTTCCCGCGATGGGTCTCATGAATGATTTTAATGCCGAATTCCCCCGAAACTTCAGCGGCAATCTTTATTAACCTGGCATTCTGATCGAAAGAAAAATGGTCCTTTCCTGTTTGTGAATTAATAAACAAGGGATTTGTAGTTGCCAGATTCACCAGCCTTCTCCTGTATTCAATCTGATGTTCGTCAAAATTGGTGGTTGTGGTTTCCCAATGCTGAGCAATTAGGAAAAGGTCATGTTCCTTAATCAAATAAAGAATCCTCTTTCTTTCTTTTTCATCATTTGGTAAACTCATCTCTACTCCATCGTAGCCGGCCTGTTTCACCTGTTTTAGAAAGTGGTTAAAATCAAGGTGGGCAGATCCCCAGTGGGGGCAAAAAAATTTAATCTCCATCGTCTGAATATTTTATAGTCCGGTAAAGCAATTGTTTAAATGGTCTGAAGCTGATCAGACAAAACAACAACTATCGGGCACTAAAAGTTTATTCAGAGAGTTTCGATGAAATTTAAAATCTGAATTATGACAATTTAGCGTGGTTCATCAATCAGTGACCTGATTCCATCAGCCCAGATCTGATAACCCTTTTCTGTCGGATGGCAGAAATCACCGGCAATCTCTTTGGAGAGTGTACCATCCGGTGATACCATTTGAGGGCCGATATCCACCAACATTATTTTTTGCTCCCTGGCAAAATCTTTCAATTGCCTGTTAATCTCACTTATCATGATTCTTCGTAGATTGGCGGGACTTTGTTCGCGCGGCAGCACTGCCATCAGGATGATTCCTGCACCGGGAACTTTGGAACGAACCCTGCCACAAATTGCCCGGATTCCTTCAACAATTTCAGCAGGCGTATTCATCCGTGCGTTTTTGGTCTCGCTGGTATTATTGGTTCCAATGAGAATGATCACTTTACGAGGATGGAGTCCGTCCAGTTCCCCATGATCCAGACGCCAGAGTACGTTTTGGGTACGGTCCCATCCGAAACCAAGATTAAGTACCCGGAGACTACCAAATGCCGATTTCCAGGCATTGGGACCATTAGGTTTCCGGGCTCTGCCATCCGCAGATTTCAGCGCAGGTTCCCCTCCCCAGAAATGGGTGATTGAATTACCTATCAGGACAATATCAGGATTGATCGAGTCCTTGATCCGCAGCACCTCAGCATGACGATCCCACCAGTTATAACTGTCATTTTCCAGTTTGGATGCCGGAACGATGGCTGAATTTAAAGGAATTTCTGTATCCAGCGACCTGTCACCCATCAGCGTTGAAAGCAAAGGTTCCATCGACTGAGCCCACGACTTTGCCCCTGAAGGACTTGGATGCAACCAGTCGGGCATCATTTCATGATTAATCGATCCATCCATATTAAGAAATACATGGTTGACATCGCAAAAGAAAACCTGCTTTCCGTCTGCAAGCCCGGAAACAATATCCGAAGCGCGTTCAAGAATCAAACGGTGTGAAGTGGGATTAGGGCCGCCATAACATCCCGGAAAACAGCGGAGCACTAAAATCTTGGCAACAGGACATTTTTTGCGCAACAATTTAACGATGGATTCGATACCTCCTGCAAGCTGAGTGGCAGTATGACGCGTGGGATAATTTTTCTCGTCCACATTATTGGTACCTATTTCCAATACAATCACTTTTGGAGATTGTCCTTCGAGCTCCCCGTTTTGAATATTCCAGATTAAATTTTCAGTGCGGTAACCCGAATATCCAAGGTTTAAAGCTTTACGCGGCGCAAAAAACTGGTTCCATACCGGCTGATATTCAGGTTTCTCGAAATTATTGGTGATCGAATTTCCGATCATAATCAGGTCAAACTTCTCTTTTTGAATCACCGCTAATTTCGCGGCATGCCGTTTTTTGTTGGATCCCTCCACAGAAATTGCAGCCGGATTCTGATCAGGAGCTCTGAATTCGGACTGTTCTTTGAGGAAAACCTGAAGAAGTGCTGTCAGTTTGAGCTGAGGATCAAACGGATTTGTTTCCTTTTCAGCAAGAAAAACGCTATCAGGCAACAGATGAAAAGATGCCGGACCATCATAACCCTTCCATGTTTTAGTGTATTCATTACAGCTTTTTATCCATTTGGGAATATCGTTAACCGAATACGAAGTAAATAGTCTGGCTTTGGGCTGTACCGGAGGCATAACAGAGGGGAATACTGTACTATAAGCCGTTTCATCCAGAAAGGTTGGACTTATCAGGATCAGATCGTCGGGTTGTTCATACTCACCCAGGTTTTGGACCATCCTAGCCGCAAGATGCCCACCGGAAGCAATACCCAAAACACCAAAATGATCACCATGTAAACCAACCGTTCTGTGATTTGACTTAAGAAAACGGAACGCCTGCAGGGCATCTGTTAAGGCTCGGTTGCGGATCATAGAGTCAGTACCAATGTGATATTCAAGCAAGGCGACATCAAAACCCTCATCATTCAGGAAGCTGGTTGCATTTTTTGCAATGTTTTTTAATCTCAGCAATTGATAGCCTCCGCCAGGAAATAACAGGATGGTCCCCCTGGGTGAACCCGAAGAGGTGTAAGCCACTCGCAGTACCGGTAATTTGAATTTAGAGATATTCCCATGCCGGTCAACCCGATTTCCTTTGGGAAGATCCATTCCTGTGAGGGAAACATAACCTGTACGAATCCGATTTTCCTTATTACTGCCAGGCGACATTCCGATTGTACTGAATGGTATTACCAACAGAAACAAAAAAGTTACATAGTGGTGAATTATCGATTTCATGTGAAAACTATTTGTCTTTTAAAGGTCAGAAAGAATTAAAGATCAGCGAAGTGAACAGCCATGATAAAATATTCATTTCAAAAACAGGAATCCTGGTACTCCCCAGAATAGATGAGCAATATACGAGTAATATTTACCATCTCTTCATTATGCCTCGTTGGAAATTGTCTGATTTAACCGATCCAGCTGTTGCTTTGACAATTTAAACTTCAGGACCTGTAAATTCTCCTTTATTTGATTCAATGAACTGCCTGAAACCAACGGAATCACGGATGGAGAATGTTGAATCATCCAGGCCAGTACGACAGCATTGGCTGAAACCTGCAATTCACCCGCGATTTGATTTAATATCCTTAGTTTAGGGGCGGAACCGGAATTTTGATACTGAATGGGTAGTTCATTGTCTGTCTTCGTATAAACGCCACCAAGAAGGGGAGAATAAGCGATTATCCTGATATTTTTAACGGCGCAGAATTTCTCCATTTCCGGTGTTAGGATCACCTGGTTACCAAAAGATGTACGTAGAAGCGGCTCCAGGTAAGTGTGTTGCTGCTGGATGCAGCTAAACCCCTCCCATCCCTGCTGATTTGCTACCGTATTGGCTTCTGACAATTGCCAGGAAGAATAGTTGCTGGCGCCTGCAAAGCGAATTTTCCCCTCCCTTTTCAACCGGTAAAATGCCTCCACCGACTCCTCAGTTGGAGTTTCGGAATCATAGGCATGGGCGTAATAGAGGTCGATGGAATCGGTACCCAAACGTTTGAGGCTCTTTTCACATTCCGAAATGATGATCTCCTTTTTCAGTGACCGGGGAATTGCACCATATGGAAACCCTACTTTTGAGGCAATAAACATCCTTTCCCTGTTGGCTTTTTGTTTCATCCATTTACCAATCAGATGCTCACTCTCTCCGCCAAAAAATCCGGGTATCCAACTGGCATATTTATTGGCTGAGTCAAGAAAGTTACCACCATTTTCGGTATAGTAATCGAGAATGGTAAACGAAGTCTGTTCATCGACCTTTGTCCCAAAATACATGGTCCCCAAACCCAGGCAACTGATCTGTTCTTTGGTATCTCCTTGTATAATCTTATCCATTTTAATCATTTTTCAAAAAGAATGTATTCCAGGATGGTTGCCATAATCTATCCCGTTATTCACTTCAAAAATACAAACCATTAACGGATTAATAATCCTAAGGTTGCAAGAAAAAACAAGGTTTTAAGAAATCGCATTAAAAACTAATAGACTGTTTTCTACACATATTTTATGTCTACTGCACAATCTTTTAAAAAAGAAATCAGCCTAATTAATATGAATAATAAAATTTAAACAGTTTCTAAATAATCACCAGTTAAAAACTGCCATTTTATTAAAGGGGATTGTTCAGGAAAATAGGAAAGTCTTTCACCATACAACAAGATATTCAGCATCCTGAGGGCCAGATAGGAATAACCCGGGGTGAGAAATCCCGGTAGAAAATCTCTTTATTAACCAATTCATCGGGATTTCGCAATCCCGGGCAGGCGAAACAAACAACGAAACCCTCATGATCATTATACGTTAGTTTTTTCGAAACTCAATACCGGGATTTTCCTGATGCGATTCTGATTAGGTTGTGATCATATTTTTCTAAGGTTTTACTTTATAAACCCTGACATAATCAAAAACTACTTCATCGGGGGAATTACCAAGTGCCGGATCGCCGCCCCAGCCGGTCAGTTCGGTGGAGAGAATCATAAACTCATTGCGTTGGGATACGGCAGAGAAGCTTCTCCAGGTCTCCTTCCCATCGACATAAAAGATATACTCATCTTTTGTCCATTCCAATCCGAATTGATGGAACCCTGACTTAATACTGGTATCGGTGACTTTTTGACCAACTGTTTTGTGGTTCACCCCATAGCCGTCCCAGTGGAGGTTGTGATAGAGGATGTCAGGAGTTTTCCGGTGATATTCGAAAATGTCGATTTCAGTACCATCCACTGTTGGATTAAGGGTCTTGCCCATATCAGGTGATTGTAACCAGAAGGCAACATGGGGGCCAATTTGCCGGTTCATTTGTGCCCGGCATTCGAAATAACCGTAAGTAGTTTCATAAATCCCCTGGGTACTCAGTTCCCCAATATAATATTTGCCATTCCCATCTTTGGTTACTTTAATCGAAACATGTCCTTTCCCATCCAATGAAATGGTCTGCCGCGAAACGGTACCATAATTCCGAACAGTACCCTCGGCACGAAAATTCCATTTGGTTAAATTGACAGCAGTTTCATCAAATTCATCGTTCCATACCATTTGGAGCGTTCCCTTTAAATGGTCCGGCAGGATAGATTCTACCGGTTTATCTTCCGGTATTGTTTCATTGCCCGCTTTGTTGCAGGACCACAGTGTAATCGGAATAAATAGTAGTAAGATTAATGTTAATTTCATAATGAAAAATATAATTTACTGACTTAGTACACTTTGCACATTTTGTGCACCAAATCGTAAGCCTCTTTCTGCTCCTCTGGTGTTTGCGAAAAGGTGACGACGATTAGCTTCATTCCCGGGCTCCACAATTTCTGCGTAGTTTCCCTGACCACTTCGGGGCTTCCAACCATCCGGGCATTTAACACAATTCCGCTGTCCTTAAATCCCTGCAAAAAGGGTTCTGTTGGATTGGGGTGCGGATCTGTCTGTGGAGTAAATGCCGCATCAGACATTTTAATCCCCCCGATTTTTTTAACCATTTCAACCTTATCCGAAAAATTACCGCATGAATGGTGAACCGGACCACCAAAGGCTTTTCCAAGTTTTTCAAACGATGGGCGGATAAAACTGAGGTAGCTCTCCTCATCCACCATCACCACATTATCATCACTCATCGCAAAACCCTCAAAAACACGTGATGAGGCAAATCCATGGCCGGGTTTAACCAGACAATCACCAATCAGCTTTTGCTGCTCTTTATAAAAATCAATCTCCAGTTCAGCGATAACATCGAGGAACTGAAGTACTTTTTCGGGTTCCAGAATCATCGACATCAAGAAGTTACTGGTATCGACAATGTTAGTGGCATTATTAAATGGTGATTGAATATCACCCATCGACACCGGAAGTTTTCCCATGGTATGGTCCAGAAAGTACTCAATCATTTGCAAAGAATGTTTTCCGACAGCTGTGCTTTTTACCGGTTGAATATTATATGCCAATGCCTCATCAATGGTCTGGAAGGCTGGTTTTGTGGCGGGCGATTGTCCGGGATTCCAGAGGTAATCAATTCCGAATGAAGTGGCCAGCGGGCCAATCCCATACCAGGGTTCCAGAAAATTGGGGACATCGGCGGGGTAATCCATACTTTTTTTCAAGGCGCCCAACTGCCATTCAAGCGATTGCCGCATATTACTGCACCCGTACGAAAATACCTCGGCCACGCGCATCCGGCGATAGACCAACACTCCGGAGGCCGCAGACCTGAATTTCAGGCAACGATCAGTCAGGAGTGCTTCATAGTCCTGGTAACGTTCAAACGGAAAATCACCCACTTTTACTGGATCGACCAGTGAAGCCTGAGCATCTGCTTTATCAGTATCAAACTGTTTTGTTTCCATACTATGCAATTTCGATTGGAATGATTTGTTTAATTGATAATTTTAAAATCAGCCAGTTAATCATATAAACTGATGCGGCTGTAAGAAAAATGAAAAAATAACTACCGGTAATATGCAGCAATAATCCAATAAATGTTGCCGAAAGAGCGCCACCAACAGCACCGGCAAAACCACTTAGTCCCATCATTGAACCCACTGCTTTCTTTGGATAAATATCTGAGATAATGGTAAAAATATTTGAAGCCCATCCCTGGTGACCGGCTGCAGCCAATGAGATTAAACCTACGGCAACCCAAAGGTTGTGTGCCTGCGAAACCAGCATCACCGGCAGGATGATCATCGCACAGAGGAGAATAGTGGTCTTCCGGGCGAAATCAATACTTTTTCCCATACTGATAAATTTGGAGGAGATCCAGCCGCCGCCTATTCCGCCAATACTGGAAACGGTATAAATAACAATCAGCGGTAATACCACTTCGTTCATTTTAATACCGTGCGTCTTGCTCAGATAATCTGGAATCCAAAACAGGAAAAACCACCAAACCCAGTCAGAGATAAACCGGGTTGCGCAAATGGCAAAGGTTTGCCTGTATTTAAACAAAGCGATCCAGGTCATATGATTATCCAGCTCCCTGCTTTGAAAATCATGATTGATGTATTCCAGCTCTTCTCCCGAAATTCCAGGATGTTTTTCAGGTGAATGGTATAAAGCCAACCAAAAAATAATCCAGATAAAACCCAATGCGCCGGTGATAATAAAAGCCCATTGCCACCCCATTGCCAGCGTAATCCCGGAAACAATAACCGGTGCAATAATGGCGCCTACCGTTGATCCCGAATTAAACAGACCAGTAGCAAATGCACGTTCTTTTTTCGGGAACCACTCGGCCACGCTCTTAACTGCAGCCGGGAAATTGGCCGATTCGCCGATACCCAAAGCAAAACGGGCGGCTGCAAAACCAGCTACCCCACGGGCAGCCGCGTGAGCCATTCCGGCAATGCTCCAAACCACGATCGCCCACAAATATCCGATACGCGTCCCATATTTATCGAGGAAACGACCGGTTGTGACTAATCCCAGGGCATAGGCAATCTGGAAGGAGGTCACGATATATCCATAATCAGCTTCATCCCACCCCAGATCGTTGGCAATAAATGGCTTTAAGATGCCAATAATCTGCCTGTCGATATAATTTATAGTAGTGGCAAAAAAAAGCAGGGCAAGAATTCTCCAGCGGTAGTTTACTTTTTTAGTCAAATTTCTATCCATTTTACAGAAAGTCAAAACTTGTTCAGAAGGATTATGGCACAGTACATTTAAGTAATGAAATTTCTATTGTTTAATTGATTTTCTTAATCGTTAATGTACACTCTAATTAAGAGATCCGTGACTAATGGCCCATTTTTTATTCGGACGATTACTCATTTCAAAAATCAACTCTCCCCCTCCTGCAATTTGGCTATTGGTAATAATGGGTGTATTCAGTGGTTTCCCATTTAGCGTGACCGATTTAATGTAGAAATTATTTTGTGACAAGTTTTTCGCTTTTACGATCAGCGTTTTTCCACTTCCGAGCTGAACAGTTCCTTGATTTATGGATGGTGAACCGATGGCATATTCTCCTGAGCCGGGGCAGACAGGATAAAATCCCAGTGAAGAAAAGATGTACCATGCCGACATTTGTCCGCAGTCATCGTTTCCACAAAGCCCGTCCGGTTTATTGAGATACATGGTGTTCACAATCTGGTGAATCCGTTCCTGCGTTTTCCACGGTTGACCGGCCCAGTTGTACAGATAAGCAACATGGTGACTTGGCTCATTCCCGTGAACATAACATCCAACCAGACCTTCGCGCGTAATATCTTCTGTTTCGGCAAAATATTTATCGGGCATATACATGGTGAACAATGAATCGAGATGCGCAACAAACCGCTTACTCCCACCCATTTTCTGTATTAAAGTGGTTACATCCTGCGGAACATAAAGTGAGTAGTTCCATGCATTCCCCTCGATAAATCCTTCATTGGCCGTATGCATCGGATCAAAGGGGCTCTTCCAGTTACCCTTGCTGTCTTTTGCTCCAACAAATCCGGTTTTCTCATTGAAGAGAATTTTCCAGTTGTCGGCGCGTTTCTCAAACTGATCGGCTACCTTAGTTTCTCCCAATGATTTAGCCAACCGCGAGATCGTCCAGTCATCGTACGCATATTCCAGTGTCATTGACGATCCAACGTCGTTTTTATCATAAGGGACATAACCCAGATCCATATAATCGTCAAGATTACCATAACTCCTGTGAGTGGCTGAAGCGACACAAGCTGCCAGGGCACGTTTACCGTCAAAGCCGCGGATCCCATTGATCCAGGCATCGGCAATCACCGGAACAGCATGATAACCGATCATGCACCAGTTTTCATTTCCGAAATGACTCCACACCGGCAGTAATTTATGGACACTCTGGTCATAATGGGCCAGCATTGAATTGATCATGTCGGAAGCTCTTTTCGGCTGAACTAATGTAAACAGTGGATGGAGCGCACGGTAAGTATCCCATAAAGAAAATACAGAATAGTTTACAAAACCATCCGCCTGGTGAATATTGTGATCCAGTCCGCGGTACTGTCCATCCACATCCATATATTGAACAGGATTGATAAACGTATGATAAAGTGATGTATAAAAGGTTATTTTCTTTTCGGCCGGAGCATCGATGGTAATTTTTGCCAGTTCGTTCTGCCATTTGTTCCTGGCCTCATCACGGACTTTTTCAAAGTCGGAATGGGGAACTTCAGCCTGCAGATTCTTTAAAGCCCCTTCAGTGCTGACTGCTGAGATTGCAAATTTGATTTTTATTTTCTCACCATTAGCGGTATTAAAATCGAAATGAGCTCTGAGCTTTTTCCCGGCCATTTCGGGAAAGTTATGTTCCTGATCGAATTTACGCCAACCACCTTTATAGACGAGTTGTTCATCATTTATGCCTCCATAACTTTTAATGGGTTTGGAAAAAATCATGGCAAAATAGATGTAATTTGTTCTTGCCCAACCGCTGGTAATCCGGTATCCGGTCACCAGGGTATCATTCTCGACCCGGATATACGACCACAAAATTTTTCCATCGTAATTGTAAATGGCATGATTCATATCCACAATAATATGGGCGTCATTACTTTCGGGAAAGGTGTACTGATGAAAACCAACATGTGAGGTGGTGGTCAGTTCTGCATTAATTTTGTAGTCATCCAGTCTCACGCGGTAATATCCCGGTTCCGCCTTTTCAGTCTCGTGCCTGAATCGTGACCGGTAACCGCTTTCAGGATGATCGGCAGTGCCGGGATTCAGCTGCACTGGTCCAACTGTAGGCATCACGAGGAAATCCGACAGGTCAGAATGACCCGTGCCGCTCAGGTGGGTGTGACTAAAGCCGACAATCGTTTTGTCATTATACTGATAACCCGCGCAATACCGATAAACTGTTCCTGTATATTTACCATTCACCGCATATGGGATTGTGTCTGTATCGGGACTAAGCTGCACCATCCCAAAAGGCACACATGCTCCAGGAAATACGTGTCCCATCTCCTTTGTCCCGATTAATGGATCGACATAACGGGTGAGATCCTCCGGAACTACCTGAGCCAGGGAAGAAAGTACCATGAGGCACACTGCAAGAAAAATAAAAATTGATTTAAAAAATATCATTTGCTTAATTAATAATGAGTTACAAGAATATCGTTATAATCTAAATTATTTGGTTTTTACAACCTTTAACCGCTCGCCTGTCCCCTGGATCATCATCCGTTCCCACTCTTTACCGTAACCGGGTTGAAGCACCCTTTTCGGGACATTTTTCCCGTTTCCGTTATCCAATAGCTTATGTCCTTCGGTAATTTTAATATTCCCATCCATGTATTTCATAAACAGGTACTGGTAAAATAATTTCCAGTCAGCCACCAACTTATTTCCGCTAAATACCGAATAACCGGTCAGGTAATCAGTAGCCGATCCAGGGTTTAGTTTGTACAATTCTGAGGCTTGTTTATCGGTTACCTGAACTCCGGAAATAAATTGATTTTCAAGCTGAGCCTGGTATTTTTGGATTTCAGGATGGATAAGGTTATAGCGCGAATAAGCCCAGTTATTTAACTGGTTAAAGGTCCAGAAGGCTGAAGTTTCAGACCAGCTGATCATCGATCCGTTCCCTAAAGCAAAACTCTCCGGAATATGGTTGATTCCGCAATACATCGGTGAATAGACACATCCGTCGGTATCATCAACTCCAAACCAGAAAATTCCCCCTACCGGAGCCGGAAGCCAGTTGCGGGACTGTGCCACAAAGCTGTAACCGGTTTGCTGGGTCGCGATTGCCCTTTCGCAAAGGTACATCACACTATCAACCTCGAATTCCATGGGACGCCAGCGGTAGGGTGATTTGAACGGACCTGCCCCGGGATCGTTGCGCATATCAAGCGGGGTGTCTTCATAATGGTCGCGCATTGCAGCCATTACCTGTTGAAGGCTTACCGCCGAATC
>JAHEYS010000388.1 GCA_023251475.1 Prolixibacteraceae bacterium | reverse complement strand
TTGGCTTCAATCAACTCGTTGATCATCAGTTTTTTTTCAGTAATATTTTCCTTGATAATGATAAAGTTGCTGATTGATTCATCAGGCCCGGTAATGGGAGAGATGGTGACATTTTCCCAGAAAGCTGTACCATCTTTTTTTCTGTTTCTGAATTCCGATTGCCAGACATGACCTGTTTTTAAAGACTCCCACATTTCCTGATAGGATTCAGCGGAGTGATGTTTGGGATTAAAAATCCGTGGATTTTTTCCAATAATTTTATCCTTTGGATATTGCAGGAAGGCTGCGAATTGGGCGTTGACATACTCAATTTTACCGGTTTTATCCGTGATTACGATCATTGCCGGACTCTGTTCCAGTGCTGTACTTAGTTTTTTTATTTGTTCTTCGGTTTTCTTACGGGCGGTGATATCTTCTTTGACAGCAATAAAATGGACGATTTTTCCATATTCATCAACAATGGGAGAGATGGAAGCAGATTCAGTATAGAATTCTCCATCCTTTTTGACATTCAGAAACTCCCCGTGCCATTCCTGACCTGAGGTAATGGTTTCCCACAATTGTTTGTATTCTTCACTTGATCTGGTGTTCGATTTTAGTATTCTTGGATTTTTATGAATCACTTCATCAGGGGAATAACCGGTGATTTGGGAAAATTTAGGGTTAATATATTCGATGTTGCCATTTGTATCGGTAATGACAATCGATACGGGACTCTGTTCAACAGCGCTGGTGAGTATCCTGATCTGGTCTTCGTGATTCATCCGTTCTGTAATATCTTCAATCATGCAAAGATTTTGCGGGTGTTCATTTCCATCGGTATTAACAGGTGTTATTTTCATGTTTACCCATACCGGCGATCCATCGGGGCGGATATAACGTTTCCTCATTTCATAGCCTGCAATTTCTCCTGCATTTAACCTGGCCATATTTAAGATATCATGCTGTAAATCATCAGGATGAGTAATATTAACCCATCCAAGGGCTTTTGTCTCTTCTTTAGTTCGTCCGACTATCTGGGCAAATTTTTCATTAACTTCCAAAAGTTCATTGTTTAATGAATTGGTGAGGGTAATCCCAAGGGGGGCCTGCTCAAACATGGTCTGGAACCGTTTTTGTATCTGAACAATTCTCTCTTCAGCCTTCATCCGTTCGGTAATATCGCGAACAACCCCAATGGTGCCTGCGAACTGACCACTTTCATCGTGCTGAATCTGAACGTTTAAAGAAGCCCAGAATGAAGCGCCGTCTTTTCTTTTACCCCGGACTATAAAATCCTTCACATTTCCATTGGCATGTAAATCTTTTAGAATTATTTCCCGCATACCAGCATCGGCATACAGATCAGTTGCGTTAAGGTGTTTCATTTCCTCTATGGAACTGTAGCCATACATCTTTACGGATGAAGGACTTGCCAAAATAAAATCGCCTGCCTTATCTGCCTGGAAATAGGCGTCCTGAAGATTGTTGAAGATGTTTCGAAGCTGTTTCTCACTCTCAATCAGGGAACCTAATGCATCCTTATGCATCTTTTCCAATTCCAGATTGTCCAGTGCAAAACTGATATCATTGGCAACCTTGGTTAGCAGTTCAATCTCCTCCTGGTCAAAAAAATTGGGTATTGCAGCATATAATGTAAACACCCCAATAACCCTTCCTGACAATTGAATAGGCAGGGCTATAGAGGAGCGATAACCCCGTTTCAGGGCTTCATCTTTCCATCGGACAACTACCGGATCATTTTCAAAATCAGAACATACAAAGTGCCTCCCTTCATTGATTGCCTTACCTGTAGGACCACGACCCTCCGTAAAGTCTTCGATAGCGATTTCCTTGATTGCAGTGAGGTACCCATCTTCATATCCTGCAAAAGTCTTGGGTGAAATCACTTGTTTATTTCCGTTAATTAACCCGATCCATGCCATGAGGAAATTACCGGAATTTACAGCGATCCGGCAGACCTCCTCCAAAAGCTGATCTTCATCTTTTACATGGACAATTGTCTGGTTGACCTCGCTGATCACATTATATAGCCGGTTTGCTTTTTCCAGTTTTTTTTCGGCTAATTTTTGACCGGATATATTCTTGGCAAAAATCGAAATCCCTGAATTTTTACCATCCTGGATTAGTAATCCAAAGCTTAACAGCAAAGTGCTGGTTCCGGAATAGGTGGTATATTCTAGGGAGTAGGAGCCTTCAGCCAGGACTTTACTGAATTTATCCCTCCAGAATTCAATAAAGTCAGAGCCAACAGGAAAAAGGTCGGAAGGGCTCATTCCAACACCGATTTTGATTCCCCTTTCTTTATTAAAGTAGTCGTAAAAGGAATTATTCCATTGCAAAAGTCCAAAGTTTTTGGAATCAACCGACCAAATCATATCGGAGGTACTGTCGATAATTGATTTGAGCAGGGCTTGTGATTCCAATAATTTTTTCTCATTGAGTTTCCGGTCGGTAATGTCAATTATTGAGGTAATAAGATAGAGTGGATTACCTTCGTCATCCCGTAACAATGATGTGCAGATATCTGCCCAAACAATATCCCCCTTTTTATGAATATATCTTTTCTCCCAGCGGGCACTTGACAACTCTGAAGAGAGCATTGAATTGATTATTTTCAGATTGTATTCCAAATCTTCAGGATGTGTGATCTCCTGCCATCTCAAATCTGACAACTCCTTTTCAGAGTAGCCCACAATTTGACTGAAAGCATTGTTGGTCTTTAGCTTTCCATCAATTGAAGTCACGGAAAATCCCGTAACAGACTGCTCGAAGATATTTCTGAATTTCTCTTCCGATATCCGGACCTTTTCCTCTGCCAGCTTTCGTTCAGTAATATCAATTTCGATCCCATCCCAATGAATTAATCCATTGTAAACCCTTGGACTTGAAACCAGGTAAGCCCATCTAACATTTCCGTTTGGGCCAACTATTCGCAGTTCCGTTTTGAAAACAGACATTTTATCAAGCGCATCCTTTTCCTCTTTTAACAGTCTTTTTATATCATCCTGATGAACGCGGCTGTAAATGAAGTTCGCATCTGATTTTGCCTCCCCGACAGTACAACCATAAAATTTAGTCACACTATCACTTATAAAGGTGAATTCCCTTTTATTGTCGTCCAGCATTACGACCTGATAGATCATTCCGTTAAAAAGATTGTCGGCTATTAACCTGACCTGTTTTTCACTCGCCTCTGCCTTCTCTTTGGCCTTGACCAGTTCTTTCCCGATGGCTATGCTACGGGTAATGTTTTTGCCGAATACTGCAATGCCGAATATTGCATCATTATGTTTCAGAATATTGAAATTCAATTCGAGAACCCCATGGCCAACAATCGCATGGTATTCCCGGGAATAAGGTCCCTCTCTTAATGCTTTGCCGTACATCTCATGCCATAAGTCAACATATTCACCGGCCGGAAACAACTCCTCAGGACGATATCCCAGCTTAATCTGAAAACCACGAACGTTTAAAAAGTAATCGCTCATCGATTTATTAAACGAAAGAAGACCAAAATGAGCCGGATCCACTGACCAGATAAAGTCGGAAGTACTTTCGGTAATGGCTTTGTATAAAGCTTTTGTCTCATTAAGTTCCTTCGCTGTCAGCTGGTGGTCAGGGATATAATTATGGAGAGAGATTTTTAAAAAATCACGCTCCCGCTCCAATTCCCCCAATCTTTCAATCAATTCCTCCTTTGATAGATCATGATTCGTCATCATTCTTCTGGTTTCGATTCAATTTTTTACATAACATTTAACCGGGAAATTTAAATACTAAAATAAATTTCCGATCCGGACATCTTTTCCCTTAAAACCATGTCAGGCAAACTGATCCAGCAATTCGATCCGTTTTTGAATGGGGGGATGGGTGGAAAAAAAGTTGCTAATGGAGAATTTTTTTTCCTCAGGTTGTGGATTTTCGATAAACAGTTGAGCAACATCGCGGCGCTCAACGGCTTCGATAAATGGGTCCTGACTAATTTTGCGTAAGGCATTGGCCAGCGCGTAAGGCTTTCTGGTCATCTCGGCAGCTCCGGCATCGGCCATATACTCGCGTGATCTGGAGATCCCAAAACGGAGTAAAATGGCAATCAGGTAGCAGACTGCCGATATGACAATGGCAACGAGGATCACAGCGCCCCCGTTTTTACCCTCCCTGTTTCTTGAGAAAGCGCCGAATCTCAGACTTCTCAGGGCCATTTGAGCAATAAATGCAAAGATACCCACAAAGATGATGGAGATCATCATCAACCGGACATCGCGGTTACGGATATGGGTCAGTTCATGGGCGATCACCCCTTCAAGTTCATCATCATCCAGTTTTTCGATGATTCCGCGTGAGAGGGAGACGGTGAAACTCTGTTCGTTGATTCCGCTGGCAAAAGCGTTGAGTGAATCGTCTTCAATAATATATATTTGCGGAATTCGCATCCCTTTTGAAATGCAAAGGTTCTCCACAAGGTTATAAACCCGCTTGTTCTCCATCCGTTCCAATGGTTTTGATCCGGTAGCCATCCTGATCATCGAATTATGGAAAAACCATGCAATGATGAACCAGACCGAGGTGCCGATAACCACAAAAGGTACAGTTGTGGCAAAGGTTTGATTCACAATTTCAGGTTCCTGCCGTTGAGCAGTAAAAAACAGGAAGGCATAAACCATCCCCAGCAAAACGAGTGGAAAAGCAATGATCAGGAGAACGCTGTTGAAGTTGTTTCTCCTGATCTGGGTCTGTATACCGACGTAAGTCATTAATTAAAGCTGATTTTTGGTGGTTCTTCCATTGTTGCACGCTCTTGTCCAAGATCGAACATTGTTTCGCGTCGGAACCCAAAATTGTTGGCAACCAGATTTGATGGGAATGTTTCTATCCCCGTATTGTATTCGGTTGTGGCTGCATTAAAATACCTGCGCACTGCTGCGAGTTTGTTTTCGATATCGCTTAACTCCTCCTGAAGCTGAAGAAAGTTCTGATTTGCTTTCAGATCGGGATAAGCCTCGACTGAAACTTTCAAACCCTGTAGAGCAGACGACAGCTGTGTTTCGGTGCTGATCTTCTCGTCAATTGTAGTGGCGCTCATAGCGGCTGTTCTCGCTTCTGTTACCCTCATCAGCAGCTCACGTTCGTGCGTAGCGTACCCTTTAACCGTTTCAACCAGTTGCGGGATCAGATCGTGGCGTTGTCTGAGTTGAACATCAATATCTGCAAATGCATTCTGCCGGGTATTGCGAAGGCGTACCAGGCTGTTGTAAATGCCAATCAACCAGAAAACAATAACGGCAATAATAACCAGAATAATAATCAATGGCATATTAATAGGTTTTAAATGATAAATTCAACAAATCTAATATTTTGTGAAGATATTTTGATACTCCCTGAATGTTTTTGTGACGAAGGAATTTATAAATTATTTGGTGGACTGGATGTCTGAAAAGTGGGTGTGAAGTTCGGTTATAAATCGTTACCGGCAGTGATGTGAAAGCAGAATGATTAGTCCTTCATCGGGAGTCAGATCAAAAAATCAACACTTAATATTCATAGGATAAAATGGTTTATTTTAATCAGATATAACATACCAACAATGGATTATGAAATATTGCTGCAGTTCGTGCGGTAGATGCCATGTTTG
>JAHEYS010000130.1 GCA_023251475.1 Prolixibacteraceae bacterium | reverse complement strand
AATGATCAACAAGTCATGCGTTCCAAATAAAAGCACTTTAACAGTAAAAGTGGATAACCGGCAGAGTTATCAATTCGATTTAACGAGCTTATTTTTAGTATCCAATGCCTTGATCGCTTCGAGAAGCGTAGCATCGATATTACTGATCACGGAATAGAATCCAACTTCGCCGATAATATTTCGGGCGATGTAGGCCATTAGCTGTGTTTCGATTATTTTTCCCGATATTGCCAGATCTTTGGGATTTGTAATTACACCCTGCTTATCGGCATACTCCGTAAACAACCTAAGGATATTATGTCCTAAAAGATAGGATTCAAATTCCTTGCCTGTTTTCAATTGACCAAGTTCTGCACGGTTTTTATCAGAAAAATCAAAAGCATACTGATAGACAAGTCCCTTCAGAACAACCTTTGAGTAATAAGGTGACATTCCTGAAGTATCGGCAGCGATGAATATATCGGGCATAATACCGCCGCCACCATAAACAACCCGTTTATTTCGTGTATAATATTTCTGTGTATCGGTATAGTGAATACTATCCTTTTGTTCCAGTTCTCCATGTGCATACCGCCGCTTCAGGTCGCCGTAATAATCATCCAGGCCATTTTTATACGACTTCTGGATGCACCTGCCTGAAGGGGTATAATACCTGGCAACAGTAAGACGCATGGCAGAACCGTCGTAGAAAGGGATTTGCTCCTGAACCAGCCCTTTACCAAAAGTGCGGCGCCCGATAATTGTCCCCCTGTCGTTGTCCTGAATCGCTCCTGCAAAGATCTCACTTGCAGATGCTGAATATTCATCAACGAGTATCACCACATCCTTTCCGAAATAGGTCCCTTTCGCCTCCGCACTGAAAGTTCTCTTGGGCTGGGTGCGCCCTTCGGTATAAACGACCAGCTCCCCGACATTGAGAAATTCGCTCACCATTTTTATCACGGCAGTCAGGTAGCCTCCCGGATTTGCCCGTAAATCGATAATCAGCTGTTTCGCACCTGCCTTGTCAAGTTTATCCAGTCCGCTCATAAACTCATCATACGTTTTCTCGGCAAAACGTCCCACTTTAATATAACCGGTATTGCTGTTGATCATATAGGTGACGTCAATACTGTTTAGGGGAATCTCACCTCTTGTGATATCAAAAGCAATGATTTCACCAAATCCCTTTCTGGCAATTCCTACTTTTACATGGGTACCTTTCTCCCCCCGGAGCTTTTTGAGTACCTTCTCATTGGTAACTTTCACCCCTGCCATAATCGAATCGTTCACCCTGACAATGCGGTCGCCTGCCCGGATTCCCAGTTTTTGAGACGGGCCACCCGAAATAACATCGATCACCATAATTGTATCGTTCTGAATGGAGAATTGTACCCCGATACCACTAAAATTGCCGGACATCTCTTCACTCACCTCCTGCATATCCTTAGCGGGGATATAGACAGTATGAGGATCGAGCTGCTTCAATATCTCAGGTATCGCAGCTTCAACCAGTTTTTTGGGGCTGACCGTATCGACATAATTCCGCTCTATCAGGTTCATGATCATCCCCACCTTATTGGCGGCGTTGACAAACATGGTCCTCGTATTTACCTGTTTGCGGTTTTGCAGTTTAATACCGAGAAATACTCCGGCGGTTATGGCAATAACCAATAAAACCGGTAACCAAATTACTATTTTTCGAGTTCTGTTATCCATCGTATTCTTTATCTATTCATTTAAAAAACATTCAATCCCACTATCTCAATTCCTAATGAATGGTCAACTGTTTTTAAAGTTCAACCTTCACCACCTCAACTTTGGCCCTTTCGAGCAGTTCGAGTCCGTCATTCATATGATACGCTTCCGAAAAAACGACTCTTCTGATTCCTGCCTGAATAATCAGTTTAGAACATTCCAGACATGGTGATGAAGTAACATATAAGGTAGCCCCTTCGCTGCTGTTGTTCGATTTTGCAATTTTAGTAATCGCGTTTGCCTCTGCATGAAGTACATAAGGCTTTGTCTTATTATTTTCATCTTCACAAATATTCTCAAATCCGGAAGGGGTACCGTTATAACCATCAGAGATGATCATTTTATTCTTAACCAAGAGGGCTCCAACCTGGCGCCGGATACAATACGAATTTTCGGCCCAGACCATAGCCATTCTCAGATAACGTTCATCCAGCTTTAATTGTTTATCAATTTCCCTGATACCCATATCCATCAAATAATTTTGCGCCAAATTTAGCAGAAAATGTTGATGGTTCTATAATGAAAAGAGCAAGGTATCGATTATTCTTGTTTTTAATAAATTTGTGTCAGCAGCTGGCTAATGGCGACTGGCCAGGACGCCTGGAATGGGTAAGCGATTGTTCTTAAATAGATTTTGGGGAAATGCACTTTCAGCCGGTCGGTTGCCGCCAATAGCCAGCTGCCCGATTAATGATTACAAGTAAAATGGCTAAAACCCAGTATTTCAAATCTCTGAAATTCTTTTAGATGATAGGTGGTCAGTTAAACCAGTAGGAGAGTTTTAAAACTACCGCCCTGTTCTTTACATTCATACTTCCCGGAAAGTAGTTGTCGGTATAAACAAGAAAGAGGTCCGAGACGGGCTTGTAGCGCCACTGAAATCGTGCATTAATATTCAGATTATCTGATTGTTGATTATATTGAACATAGGTTGTAAAAAACAACTTGTCGGTAAAGGTAACGTCGAGCTTTGGTCCGGCCAGCAGGAATCCGGTGTTGTGCCATGGCGCCGGTAATGAGAGGTAATTATAACTGTATACCAGAGAGAGATAACCATATGGCTGAAAACGGAAATTGAATGAACCCTGGGCAAACCACCGGTTACCATTAAAATAACCTCCATAGCCGGTCATAAACTCATATTTAAGGTTATTCCGGTTATTTGAAACGAATTGAGCAGAAAAATCATTCCAGTTATAATGGCTGCCTCCAGGCAGATAGTTTGATCCTTTATTTGTCGGATCAAAATGTTGTTGAAGCAAAACAAAGTGGTTAAACCCTTTCAGATCGATCCGTGCCCTGCTCTTGAAAAGGAAAAAATAGTCAAATACCAATGTCCTGTCGGTAAGTTCCCTGCCACCTGGTTTATAAAAATTATTAATCTCGGTGATTAGCCCGTGATTTTCAAACAGATTGCCTTTGGGATAAAATTTCACCGTTGCCCGGGGATTAAATTCAATGAAGTTGACCCGTGGTACATATCCGGTTTCGGCATTAAAATCTCTTCCGACATAGAGTTGAAAAAACTCAAGCAGGTAATTTTTGCGGGAATATGCCACATTCATCCCCTGTGAAAATTCTTTCGATGAGGAGGCATTTGGTGAAAACGATTTTTGGGTAAAGAGTTTTCCAGTCCAGAAATTATCCCTGCTTGCCAGGTTGTATTCGAGGCCTGCCACCCGGTTATAGCCGATTCCGATCCAGTTGGCAGGTACATTGAGTTGCTCTTTATTTACGAAGATCGCTCCGATGCTCGACCTCGAAAAGAGCTTTTTCTGAACTGTTGTGACGAAAAAATTTCTGGACAGATAGTCACCTGACCGGCCAGTTTGCATATCCATCACACCAAGCCGCCAATCCTGGCCGATTTTGCCGCTTAATCTCGCTCCTGCACTCACCGGGGCATCGAGACCGATCCGGCGTGAGAAAAACGGGTTGATATTTACATTTCCGAAATTGCCAAAAAGACCGCTGTTCTCCAGGAAAAATTGCCTTTTCTCGGGGTAATACAATTCGAACCTTTGCAGGTTGGTCACCTGATCGTCCACTTCAGCCTGTGAAAAATCGGGATTATAAGTCAGATCGAGGTTTAATGATGAAGATAGACCAAGTTTTGCATCGAAACCAAAATCCTTATGGTAGTGCGTATTCTCCCCATTTGTGAAATCCCGGGAAACGCCGCCTGAAAGATAAGGGATCAGCGCAAGTCTGAGACCTGTTTTTGGGGGTGGCGATTCCCATTTGAGTTGTCCGGCATAAGCCAGTGAAGCAGTGGGAAATTGCCGCGGAACTGGCGCCCAGGCCGATTTCTCGTTTAATTTCAGGTCCTGGCGCGAAAACTGAATATTCCAGTGATCGACCCCCTGTTTGTATCTTACAGATTTAAACGGAATTTTCATCTCTGTAACCCACTTGTCTGAATAATTTTTTGTTTTGCCATCCCATTTGCAGTCCCAGATCAGATTCACACCCTGACCTTTGTCCATGGTGCCGTCCCAGATTGCCCCGGCTGCATTTACTCCAAAGCTGTAACCGGTAGTCTGATCGTTAAATGTATCGATAAAAACAAGGAAATTATCGTTATTAAAAAATACAAAATCTTTACGCAGCGATTCGACCGGACGTCTCCCTGGCAGGGTGTCATGAAAAACTATTGCAAGGTAGAAGGATTTATCATCATAAACCATCCTTACTTCGGATTTTGCAACGCTATGCCCGGTATCATAGGGGAGCACCATGTAGAAATCGTTCGCCACTTCAGCCTTCAGCCAATCGGTTTCATCGATGACCCCATCCAGTTTAATCACTCCTGCCAATTTGTTTGCATGAATTTTAAAATCATGATTTACTGTTCCTAAGGTGGAAGGGTTCTCTTTTTTATGAACGGTAGTAATTTTCTTGTTTCCCCATTCTGGCAGGGTCTTGCCTTTCGCTTCCGTCAAAAGGAATAAAAAACAAACGACGGTGAACGGCAAAATTTTATGGATCATGATCTGGAAATTGAGAGGGCGAATATAGATAAAATTGTCAAAAGCGCGGATAGTTACACAAGCGCTTTTCTTTTTTCAGCATCCTGTTCGGGCGGAGAAATCTGTGGGGTAAAATTGTTGTTAACATATTTTATTAATTATTTTACAATTCTTTAACTTAAAAAATTTGGCGGATAGTCTCTGCACCCTTACATTTGCATTACATTTTTTTTCATAAGTTTAGGTTTAGTTAGGTTAGTTAGTTTGGTTAGTTTTAGTAAAAGGATGGAGCCGCCCGGTTTCATCCTTTTCAATTTTATATCCCCAACCTAAATCCGGATCTAAAATAATCTATATCTAATTATCATACAATAATTTAACCATTTTTAAACGGATATAAACGATTGTATCCGTTTAAAAATGGTTAAAGATGCCCCCTAACCGTACCTTTATAGCACAAATCCATCTTTTATCAGTAAACAGGTCTTAAATCAAAACTATCCATTTTCACTCACGAGCCTTCCCTTTATAAAAAAACAATCCCAAAACACGTTTAACATATTCTAGGGAATTATCTGTCTGTCTTTTTCTTTGATCAAGTAACAAACATTCATTAAAAAATCAGAAACATGAAAAACACTGAGCAACAAATGGTTTCTGCAGGAAATGAAGCAGAAGTATTATTGTGGTTTTCTGCTTTACGGGCAGGAAAGATGGCCGGTTATCAGTTTATGCGGCATTACCCTTTAGATGGAAACATTGCCGACTTTATTTGTAAAGATCTGAGTCTGATCATTAAGATTGATGATGACACCCATTATTTGTCATTACCCTATGAACAGGCCGCCAGGGAAAATCTTGAAGAGCAGGGTTACGTCCTTCTGAATTTTTCAGAAGAGGAGGTTCTGGAACGGCTCAATGATGTGGTGGAAGAGATCAGTTTTACAGTCGAATCACTCAATAAAAACATAAAACTGCTCCCTAATTAAAAGATCCGTTATCCTGTGTACGGGGTGAATTCCGATCACTGTACAACGGCATCCGTCCTCAGACGCCACAATCGCTCCTTCAAATACATATTTTTTTACACTTCACCTGCCTGGAGTAACCCACAACGGGCCAATCCAGAATATTAAATATATTTACAGATACGTAAAATATATTTACGTGCGATTACTTTTACTTCATGGTCTTGATCTACTGCTATTTGAAAATAATATTACAACTATATTCACTGCTTATTGGTGCTTAAAAATAAATAATTGTATTTTGTAAATTATTTTTACTTTTTCTTGTGTGCGAATATTTTTTTTACATATATTTGTTGTATAAAAATTTCATGATTGGATTATCAATTAAAAAATCGTAAAGCATGAAAGCAATAACCTCACTTATCTTCGCAATAGCCCTTATCTTATACGGATTGGCCGGAACGGAAGCAGGCAAATGTCAGACTGTTGCCATTGGACATGTATGCGCAGAAGTTATTGAATCGGTAAGTGCCTCCACGCAGGCGGTCACGGATCTTTCCATTGCGACTGCAGGTTCAGGTGCCTCAAAAGTTGATCTCGGAGTAATGACAGTCGACTCAGGCAGCAGCGTAGCGGTAAATGTAGTGGTTAAGTCTGCAACACTTTCCGACTCACAGGGAAATGGCTTTACCCTGGATCCAATAATTAATAATAATAAATTAGCATCTGTTGCTTCATCCAACGGTTCTCAGACCATTCAGCTCAACGGGACCGCAAATTTAGCCGCTGATCAGGCGCCTGGACTTTACCAGGGTTCTTATACTGTAGTTTTCGCATATAATTGATAGAAAAAGTTAGAAGTCTGTAAAGCGGGATGGCGAAAGTTGTTCCGCTTTTTTTATGAACAGAAAATCCTCCCGGGATAACAATATGATATTGCTCCCCCCATGATCGGAAAATTTATATAGTATCGATTTGCCAAATCGTCACAATTTCAAATTTTCAAATCGCCTGATAGTCGAATCATCCAATCCTTTTAAGTGTTTTTGGTCCTTATCCACAAAAGGGCGACGGATTTCAATTTCGCATAAAAAATCTTTACGCCACGTTAAATTACTTTCCAATCAGACCTCCCTCCAACCTGCTTAAATATCACATAATTTTATTTTGTGTTATTTTTTAAATTTTTTGAAATTTTATATGTAATTGTTTTCCTGCTAATTAACTCATATTGTCAACAAAGTTATCAGCATTATTTAACAGGATAGCATTTTTGGCACGATTAGTGTAATTGTCTGGTCGTAACGTTGAAAAACAAAAAAACATTTAAAAATAAATTTAAAAACAAAAAACAAAAAACATGAAAAAGTTAATCGTTTCCGCAATCGTAATCCTTGGTTTCTCTGCAATCTCTTTTGGACAAAATTCTGATTTTAAAACTGCTATTGCATCTGGTACTATTATCACACCTTTACACATGGGAAGTGTAACTAATATGCAATTTGGTAATATTGTAGCAAATGCAGCTGGAAATGTAGTTCTTGCATCAGATGGATCTACGCCTGTACATTATGATGCTGGAGTTCCTGCATATATTGTTAATAATGGAAATCCAACTCATGCTATTTTTGATGTTTCAGGTCAAGGTGGCTATGCATTTAATGTTACATTAAGTAACTTACCAACCGTTGTTACTCATAAAACAGACGCTACCACAACAATGTCAATCTCTGACTTTACAAGTAACGTCACTGGTACTACTTTAACAGGTACTGCCAACTTATCAGGATCAGCTACTGGACAATCTGGTACTTATCAAGTATTTGTGGGAGCAACATTACATGTTGGCACAGGACAAAAAGCAGGCTTATACGAATCAACACCATTTCAAGTAGCTGTAAATTACAACTAAAATATTCATTTTAAATAAAATTAAAATTGATTCAAAAATATTTTAAAGTGAATAAATTTTTATTAGAAATTTATTCACTTTAAATATGGAAATAAAACACTATCCACTGCATTTTTCCTAATACACGTTTTTAAATTAATTATAAGATTACAAGGTAAGATGCAAACTCTAATTAACATATCTTTCTGTATTGCCTTATTATCCGGGATATTCACAGGGAAAGCAATATCTCAAACAAGTATAAGAGCTACTGCAAGTGCCCAGGTGATTGCTGCGCTAACTGCAACAGAAACAGCCCAGCTAAACTTTGGTAGATTCTCACCTGAAACACTTGGAGGTAAAGTGATCGTAACTCCAGATAATGTGCGCACCGCACAAGGAACCGTAATGTTGGGGGGAGGATCGCACAATTCGGCAAGCTTTTATATTACAGGAGAATACGATGCCACATTTTCCGTTACACTACCCTCTGCTCCGGCAATTTTAACCAATACCATGAATGCCAAAACGATGCAGGTAACCGATTGGCAATCAAATCCCACCCAGGGCAAAGGTGTTGGAAAACTTAATGGAGGGTCAATGTCTGTACAGGTAGGAGCAGTGCTCAATGTTGGGGATATGAATGCCAATCCTGTCGGAATCTACACTGGAGTCTACGCGATCACCTTCGCCTATAACTGAATGAAAGGATTGCCCCTTTTCTTTTACTTAAATCCGGTGAAAAGCGTAAAAAATAAAAATGCAAAGTAAAAAATCAGAAGTCAAATTAAGATATTCTATTTTAATAATTGGACCACAATTAACCAACTTCGGCATGTCAATCACAACTTCCAATATGAAACTCAATTAATTGTGATTTACTAAACATTAGCTAAAATATCAAATATCCCTGTTATCTGACAATTAATTGAACAACAAATAATTTAACGGATAATTTTTTTATACATTTGAGCAAATTATTTCTTATACTTAAAATCATGAAGAAATTTGATGTTGTGAATCAGGTTATTGCTCATTTTGGTTCAAATCGTTGTATTATAACCATTTGTTTATTATCACTTTTTATTATCCAGAATTATAATGAGGCACAGGCCCAGGGAAATCTGTTAATTACACCACGTCGTGTGGTTTTTGAAGGAACTAAACGGTCAGAGGAGCTCAATTTAGCCAATACAGGAAAAGATACCGCAAAGTATAATGTTTCTATTGTGCAGTACAGGATGACGGAGGATGGAGCTTTCCAGGAGATCACAACTCCTGATGAAGGGCAGAATTTTGCCGATAAGTTTATCCGCTTCTTTCCCCGAACAGTTACACTTGCTCCTAACGAAGGGCAGATAGTAAAGATGCAACTGATCAAGACTGATCAACTTCAACCAGGTGAATACCGTTCACATGTCTATTTCAGGGCTGTTCCCAAACAAACTGCTTTAGGTAATGAAGAGAAATCTACAGATTCCACTGCAATTGGAGTTAAGCTAATCCCGATTTTCGGGATCACGATTCCTGTGATTATCAAGAATGGGGAATCGACGATGAGGGTTACCCTTTCGGATCTTAAGATAGAAATTGTTAATGATACCATTCCACGACTTCGACTTGCTTTTAATCGCACAGGGAATATGTCGGTTTATGGAGATTTGATTGTTCAACATGTCTCTCCACAGGCAGTAGTTACACAGGTTGGTATTGTAAAAGGGATTGCTGTTTACACACCAAATCTAGTCAGAAAATTCCAGATGGAACTTGACAAAAGGGCCAAAGTTGATTATCGCAAGGGATTGCTTAAAGTAACCTTTAGCTCGCAATCGGAAACAAAACCGGAAAAATTTGCAACAGCGGAAATAACGTTAAATTAATTACCTGAATATATCGCTTTATGCCCGTTTTTGGTACGGCAAATATGAAAAAAAGACTACTGATATCGGGTTTTAGGTACTTTGCCCTGGTTGGACTGTTAAGTCTCTCTTTAGGAATGAATATGGTATTTGGACAAGTTATTGCCTTGAATGACTGGTCAAGTCAATATAACGGAACTTCCAATACAATTTCTGCTACTTCTTATACAATACCAACCGGCAGCAACTCTAACCGCCTATTTGTTATAGGAATAGCGACCACTTCGACCACTGCTATATCAAAAACTGTAACTGTATCATATGGTGGTCAAACACTAACAGCAGTTAATGGTGATTTGACATCTGCAAGAAGGCAAAATACGGAACTTTACTATTTAAAAGACGCTGGCATCAAAGAGGCTACAAATACAACAATTTCCGTAACTGTAAATGGAAGTACTACTGCCAATAATTCGGTTTACGCCGCTGTATTTGACAACGTAGATCAAGTTACTCCAATAACTAATTCACAGAATTATAGTAGTGGGACAACAAATAGTAGTTCTTTGTCCTTTTCCACAGCACTAACTGTTAATGCCAATGACCTTGCATTGAAGATTGTTAGTTTAGTGCGAACAGGAAGTACCGGAAATCGTACAATTTCATCTTATGGAACAAACTGGACGGGTGGTAACGAGCAAATTGCAACTTATAATACCTCTGGCAGTACCAATGATCTTGGAATAAGAAATGGAGTAGCAGTTCGAACTATTCCGTTAACAAATACAACCGATGTTTCAACAACAACCTTAAATAATTCAGCGTTGGCTTCAATGACAGGGTTGAGCCTGAATTACGCAGGCAAATACTTTCGTAGTTTAACCTCAGGAATATGGAGTAACACATCCATCTGGCAGGTATCATATGATAATTCAACATGGGTAGCAGCTACCACAATTCCCACAAGCGGTGATAATCAGACAACCATACAAAGCGGCCATAAAATAACACTCTCATCGGATGCCACATCCGGTAGTCTGACAATTTACGGTACTCTGGATCTTAGTACTTTTACTTTAACAGGCAGTGGTACAATGACTGTTCCGCCCAATGGAACACTATTGGTTGGTGGACCTGCCAATTTCCCATCCGGTTTTATATCAACTACCCTAAGTTCTGGCAGTATTGTCAACTATTACTATACAGGGAATCAAACCTTGTCAGTACAATCATACAGTAATCTTACTCTCTCAGGAACAGGTGTAAAGACTGCTGCAATTACACCAACAGTAAATGGTGTACTCTCCATGGAAGGAACAGCAACAATTGTTGTGACCTCAGGCGTTGTTACGTACGGTCCCAACGCAACTCTTCAATACAATACGTTAAGCGCACGAACTGCAACTTCAGAAGAGTGGATATCCCCATTTGTGGCAGGTGGAGGGATAATCATCGAAAACACAGGAGCAATTACTATTCCGGGGCCTGTGCAAATCGGAAATAACACCAATGTTCCACTGAATATAACCACTGGAGCTACTTTAACTCCTGGAGCAAACCTTATCACCTTACAGGGAGATTTCATAAATACTGGAACGTTTACCAGTGGATCAGGTGGAATTACCATTAATGGAACAACAACGACGCAAACTATTGCCGGCTTTACAACTACCGGCACAGTAACGTTTAGTAAAACGGCAGGTACTGCAACTATCTCAGCCAACATCAATGGTGGTGGACTGACAATCAATGGATCGGGAGGAACACTAAACCTTGGAACAGGATTAACCCATACTTTCTCCGGAACATGGGCAAGAACTACCGGCATACTCAACGGAGGATCAAGCCTTTTAAAAATTGGTGGTAATGTTAGCGGTACTGGAGGAACCTTCACCGCAGCTTCTGGGGAAGTCGAGTATTATTTTTCCGGGACACAAACAACAGCAGCAGTTACTTATAATAATCTGACATTCTCAGGTGGCGGTGCCAAATCATTAGCAAGCGGTACCTCTATATTGGGGAATTTGTCAATCAGCGGCGCAACAGCCAATATTACAGCTGGTTTGAATATTCCGGTTGGTAGCCTTACCCTGGGAGGTGTCAATAAAATTGCCGGCACCTACGGATCAACAGCAGCAAGCTCCGCCACCTACCATGATAACACCTTCTTTGCAACAACAACGGGATTTGTAACTGTATCTACCTATTTATGTTCAGGAAGTCCAACTCCTGGTAACACCATTTCAACAGCCAATCCAGTTTGTTCAGAAAAGCCATTCATGTTGTCTTTGCAAACCCCAGGTTCAGGATTTAACTACCAATGGCAATCATCATCAGATGGCACTACTTGGAGTGATCCTGTACCAACGCAAACTACACTAATTAATACCGACTTCTCTTCACAACCGGCAAATACCAATGTTTATGGCTCATCTACTTTAGTAACTGGTGGTGAATTGATATTAACTCCTGTTACTTTGAATTACAGCGGAGGCTTTGTGGTTCAAACTACCCCAGGTTCAAATATTACCCCCTTTACCATAAGTTATGATTACAGGATTTTCGATGGTACAGGTGCTGACGGGATGAGCCTGAGTTATGCCTCAAGTATAGCCAATACTGTGGGTGGAGGAGAAGTAGGTGAGGGGAATGGCCTGATTGTTCAATTTGACACATATAATAATAGTGCTAACACAACTGCGAGCCAGATCAGGATTATTTATGGAGGGACACAGATTTGGGCCAATATAATTGGCGTATTTAACCTTCGAAATGTTTCATACCGAAATATGACCTTGTCTGTTGACGTTTCCGGATATTTATCATTGACAATCGCTGGAACCTCAATCGTATCAGATATTCTATTGCCCGGATATGCAGCTGCCGATAAAACAAATTGGAAATTTAAATTTTCAGGTCGTACCGGCAGCCTGAACGACAAGCAAAGTATTGACAATCTGAATATTCAAATGGGTGTTGTTTCCAATAATTCTACTTTTACTTCTAAACAAACTTCCTCGAACTATTACCGCTGTAATGTAACCTGTTCCGGTAGTACTGCGACTTCAACTCCTTTGCTTGTTAACTTAGTTTCAGATCCAACTTTCACCGTCTCACCCGAAGTCAATACCTGTTCAAATTCAGGTGTGACATATACTACACAGGCAGGCCAGTCTGCATATGTCTGGACTGTTTCCGGTGTTCTAAATACAGATTATAAAATAACCTCCGGAGGAACTGGCTCATCAAGTAATACTGTCACCCTGAAATGGTTGACTGCAGGGAGTAAAACTGTGTCGGTAAATTATAACTCGTCAAGCGGATGCACAGATCTCACTGCAGCATCGTCATCAATTTTTGTTAGTCTTATTCCCGGGGCAACAATATCTTATCCTGGCACCCCCTATTGTAAAAACCTTGCCAGCCAACCGGTTACAAGAACAGGTACCACAGGAGGGACTTATAGTTCAACAACGGGATTGACAATTGATGCTGCAACAGGAGCAATTACACCAAATACGAGCAACCCCGGGACCTATACTGTAACTTATACAATTGTTCCAGCTGGAGGGTGTGACACATTCACAACAACAACTTCATTAACAATTGTATCCGACCTGATTTGGACTGGGAATATTAGTACAGACTGGAATAATGCAGGCAACTGGTCCTGTGCATATATCCCGGATCTGACTACTAATGTTACAATTCCTAATGTTCCCAGAAAACCAATACTGAGCAGTGGTGCAATAGGCGCAGCAAATAATATTGTGATCAATACCGGTTCATCATTGACAATTATTCTCAATACACTTCAAATTGCCGGAGAAATTTCCAATAGCGGAACTTTTATCTCTTCTTCAGGCACCATCAATATGGTTGGATCGGCACCCCAGACAATTGGTGCGAATACTTTTGCCGGGAACACCATTATGAATCTTACAATTTCAAATGCGGACAAAGTCACCTTACAAGGCCCCTTAAGTGTTACCGGGGTCGTCAACCTGGACATAGGGGATTTGGACTCAGGAGGAAACCTGATCCTTCTTTCAACAGCATCACAAACTGCTCTTGTTGATGGGAATGGTTCGGGCAATATACTGGGTAATGTTACGATGCAGCGGTATCTTTCTTCAGCCTATGGGTATAAATATATTAGCTCCCCTTTCTCAGATGCTACTGTTGCAACATTTACCACATACCTTTCTGCCACTTCCACTATTCCCACGTTTTATTCTTATGATGAAAGCAAAGTCTCCACTGGATGGGTAAGTTCAACTTCAGGAACTTTATCACCCATGATGGGATATGCAGCCAATCTCGGTTCAGTTGGAAATATCATAACAATGAATATAACGGGAAATGTAAATAATGGAGATTTGTCAGTTAATCTATATAACAATAACAGAATTTATACACAAGGCTTCAATCTAGTAGGGAATCCCTATCCCTCTCCTATCGATTGGGATGCATCAGGTTGGGAAAATTCAAATATTGACGATGCTATTTATTATTTTAATTCTGGAAACAGTAGTCAATATACAGGAACCTATAGTAGCTATGTTAACGGGATCGCCTCCGGTAATGGAACGAATCAGATTGCTGCCATGCAAGGATTTTTTGTGCATGTTACTGACCCTATCTCACCGCAAACCTACCCCGTGACTGGAACACTTGGATTAACCAATTCTGTTAGGGTCAACAATCTTACTGCTTCATTCAGGGAGGCAAAGATTGATAACCGTCCCATTCTGCGCTTTTCCGCAAGCATAAAAGGGGCAAATACAATTGAAGATGCTGCTGTAATTTACTTTGATGACAAGGCCAAACTGAATTTTATTACAACTTTGGATGCCTTAAAAATGACCAATACCGATGCACTAGTTCCCAATATATATACCTTGTCGCAGGATTCCAGGCAGTTATCCATCTACGGAATACCTCTTCCTAATGAAAGTATTACCAGGATTCCGTTAGGGATCACGACTTTAAGTGATGGATGGGTTAACTTTAATGCAAAAGATATCAGCCAGTTACCATCATCCCTGTACATTTATCTTGCTGACATTGAAAAGGGGATTACTCAGGATCTCATACAACTCCCTGAATACAGTTTCTATCTGAAAGCTGGAATATACAACCAACGATTTCAACTGGTTTTCTCCACAAAGGCGTTAAATTCATCCAATCCGCAAGTCGAAAAAATGTTTACAATAGGGCGTTCAGGAACTATGTTAATGATTAAAATGAATCTTCCTTTCAATACAAAAGGGAAACTGTTTGTTACAAATATGAACGGTCAGGTTATACTCCGACATGATGTTTTTGAGCAGGAAACGGTTGAAATAAGCCCTAACTCCAATAGCGCAGTTTATATCATTACAGTTATTTCCGGGAGCAAACAAGGATCTGAAAAAGTACTAATACGAAAAGATTATGAATAACCGAATACATTATTCGTTGATAAAAAAAGTATCAGTATTTTTTTATTTAATTACATGTTTTATAGTAATTAATACAACAGCTTTTGGTCAGAAGAACCCAGAAAATCCACCAAGGCCGATTGAAGTCTCTGTTAGTACTGCACAACACCTTAATTTTGGCACAGTTATTCCAACTTCAAATATTGGGGGTTCTTTATATATTGATCATAATGGAAGTCCAACCCCTAGCGGAGATATATTGCTTCTTCACAGTTATCAGTGCAGTGCCGCTCTATTTATTGTTGATGCTGAACCTGGCGTGCTGATCAACATAATTTTTCCAAATCCGGATCCAAAATTAACTCAAAGCGGATATTATCTTCAGATGCATTTAGGAACTCCGAATGTAGAATCTATGTCTGGTTTTCAATTTATTACAAAAGGTAAATTTACCTATGTATATGTTGGTGGTATCCTTGAAATAGGAGCGTTAAATGCGAATCCTGCGGGAAATTATAGTGGCACTTTCCCTGTAATTTTCAACCAACAGTAACCTCAGATTAAATTTTATGCGACAAAGAGGTATGCTATACAGTGTCAATTTTGGGAAAGATTATTCTATTTCCCGTAATTGGTTGATAACATCATACCTGCTTGTACTTTTAATCACTAATCCATTAATGAGTAAGGCTCAGGACGAACCACAATATGACGAGGTATCAGTCTTTCTAAATATTCAAAAGGTGGGTGGAATTGAAATCGGTGCGGTAATTAAGGATGAATCTGTTTTCCTCCCGATAGCCGATATTTTCACAGTTCTAAAAATAAAGACGACTCTTTCTCCACAGCTGGATTCTGTTTCCGGCTTTTTTATTACACCCCAGACAACCTATTCCATTGACAAACTTCATAACCGAATCACTTTTCAGGGTAAAAGATATGATCTTAAAAGTGGAGATCTGATTAAAACCGAAACAAATCTATACCTGAAATCTAACTGGTTGGGACAGGTTTTCGGACTGGATTGCAGTTTTAATTTCAGAAGTTTATCTGTTTTGTTAAGCACCAAATTAGAACTACCAGTTATCCGAGAAATGAGACAGGAACAGATGCGATCGAATATTAGCAAACTCAAGGGGGAAGTTAAAACTGATACAACTATTGAGCGGAAATACCCTGCCTTTCACTTTGGGATGGCCGACTGGTCAATCATTTCTACACAGCAGGAAGGTGGGGCGACAGATACGCGAATAGATCTTGCGTTAGGAGTAGCCTTAGCCGGAGGGGAAGCCAATGCATTATTGAATTATAGTAATAATGCCCCATTTTCTGAAAAGCAACAACAATACCAATGGCGGTTTGTAAACAACAACCACCCTATACTAAAACAAGTCACAGCAGGAAAAATATACTCACAAATAACCTCTTCTATATTTGATCCGGTAGTAGGCGTTCAGTTTACAAATACCCCAACCACTTACAGGCGCTCATTCGGAACCTATACCCTAAGTGATCTCACTGAACCAAACTGGATTGTTGAACTCTATGTCAATAATGTTTTGGTTGATTATATGAATGCTGATGCTTCCGGTTTTTTTAAATTTGAGGTACCCCTAGTATATGGAAATTCGGCAGTAAAGCTACGATTTTATGGCCCCTGGGGTGAGGAACGGATAAAAGAGCAAAATATCAGTATCCCATTTAATTTTTTACCAACCAAAGAGCTCGAGTACTCGATAAGTGCAGGGATGGTGGAGGATAAGCTCAGTAGTCGTTTTTCGCATGCCTCCTTGAACTATGGTGTAAATCGCAACTTAACCATTGGGGGAGGAATCGAGTACCTTTCATCAGTAGAAACTGGTGCATCAATGCCATTTTTAAGTGCTTCAATGAGGATCTTAAATGGTTTAATCCTTACCGGAGAATATACCTACGGAGTAAGGACAAAGGGACTTTTGAACTACCGGCTTCCATCCAATCTTCAGTTTGAACTGAATTATGCGAAATATATCGAAGGGCAAAAAGCCATTATATATAATTACCTCGAAGAGCGAAAAGCGGTAGTTTCCTATCCATTAAAGGGTAAAAATTTTGCTGCTTACACAAGGCTAACTGTCAACCAGATTGTTCTTCCAAATCTTAAAAACACTACAGCTGAAATGCTTTTTTCGGGATCCATGTATGGGGTAAGTACGAATTTCACAACCTATGGCTTATTTACCAACTTGAATAATCCATACCTCCATAGCAATTTATCGTTTGCATTCCGATTACCTGCACATATTACTTTGACTCCTCAGGTACAATATAGTTACAATTCAGGTGAGTTAATTTCTGCAAGAGCTTCGCTCGAAAAGTCTATTTTCAAACTTGGATTTCTGAATTTCTCTTATGAACAAAATTTCAGAAGTAATATCCAGAGTATTGAATTTGGATTCAGATTTGATCTCCCCTTTGCACAAACCGGGTTTTCGATCCGTAACAGTGACAATCACACCTCATTGATTGAATCGGCAAGGGGCAGTTTGCTCATTGACGGCAAAACTCATTACGTTGGAGCAAACAACCGGACCAATGTTGGAAAGGGGGCGATCACTTTACTTCCCTTCTTAGATATTAATGGCGACGGAAAACACGATAATGGTGAACCAAAAGTTGCCGGTCTGCAATTCAAAATCAACGGTGGAACAATAATACGAAACGAAAAAGATACTACCATCCGCATTCTTGATCTTATTCCATATACAAGTTATTTTCTGGAGCTTGACAAGAACAGTTTTGATAATATTTCATGGCAGATGCATAATCCTTCGATGAAGGTGAATATCGATCCAAACCAGTTTAAGATGATCGAAGTCCCCATTTCGGTCATGGGAGAAGCAACAGGTACAGTCTACAGCGGAACCAAAGGTTTAGGGAGAATCCTCGTTTGTTTCTATCGCAGCGATTCAACACTTGTGGCGCGAGCCTTAACCGAATCAGATGGCTATTTTAGCTATCTCGGTTTGAACCCCGGGAAATATATTGTAATGATTGATCCTGTGCAACTTAAAAAATTAAAAGCAACCGCAGTGCCAGAATGGCTACCGATTGATATCGCCCCTTCACTGGATGGTACAATTGTTGAAAGCTTAGACTTTAAGATTAACCTTCCGGAAAAGGGAAAGACTGTGGAACCTACAGCAATTGCAGAACAGGAAAAACCAGTGACTCTGGTGAAAACCACGGAAACGGCCGTTACAGCACCGGAAAAGACTCCCGCAGCCCAGAAAATTGCGTTGGAGAAAAAATCGCCTGAACCGGTTATCACCCTGCCACCTGTAACTACCGGAAAATTAAAATATTATCAAATGGGGGCTTATAAAACAAAGGCAGTTGCATTGGCTGCAGTCAGGATATTGGAAGCGTTGACGGTAAAACAGACGACAATTGTTTTTGAAAATGGATATTACAAGGTACGGGTTTTAGGTTTATCTGGTCAGGAAGAGGCAAACTCGCTAATTTATAATATCGAACATTCACAAAAACAGAAAGTGTCAAAGCAAAAATCAGCCATTATAAACGGTGGAATAAAATCCCTTTCGGAAAAGAGATCTAATTTTATCATACAGGTGGGCGCGTTTGGGCAGCAGAAAAATGCCACCAAAGTAAAAGAGGATCTGGCTAAAACTTCCGGTTATCCGGTAGTGATAATATTTGAGGATGGATATTACAAGGTACAGATCAACGGATTTCATGGGTGGCAGCAGGCAGATAAGATGGTTCGGAAAATAATTGAGACCGGATATTCAGAGGCCTATATTAAGCGGTTAAAATAATCCTAAATTGACGCCAGGCTACTCTGGACACTGATCTATGGATTTCCAGGAAATGATCCGGATAAAGGTAAGCATTCGGTGAACTCCGTCTTGTTTTTGTAGAAATCAGAGTAATCATTCAAAGATTCTCCAAAATGTTCGGAGAACTTTGCAAGAGGTTGGAGACTGTTTTGTTTAATCCGGGTTT
>JAHEYS010000129.1 GCA_023251475.1 Prolixibacteraceae bacterium | reverse complement strand
GTAGCGCATATGCACGACTTGTACCTTCTTATGTCAATAAAACTACACCTGCCAGCAGCAAGCTGTATGTTAATGCGGCATCGGGTTCTCATTATGCCAAGGTTTCTGCGACACAAGCTGCTTTAATTCTTCAATGGATTACTGAGGGGGCCATCAACAATTAGTGCAAACATTTAATTTTCGCAGAGATGAAAAAAAACATTCTATTTATAATTCTCTTTTCCTTTATTTCGACCCTTTCAATTGCTCAGGATGCAGCAACTGATTCCACAACGGTAAAAGAAAAAGACAAACCTGTAAAGTCGACCTTTGAGAGCGGCTATCTGATTGATGCACAAACTGTAGTTGTCCCAGACGTAAAAACGTTGGAGATGGTTATACAACATAAATTTGGAACCATAGACAAAGGAAGTTCCGACATGTGGGGAATCTATGGCGCATCCAATATCCGGGTTGGACTGAACTATGTAGTGGCAAAGAATTTTCAAATCGGAGCCGGAATTACCAAACGGTTTATGATGACCGATGTAAATGCCAAGTGGACTGTCTTTCAGCAAACCCGTAAAAACACGATGCCTGTTTCAATTACCTTATATGGAAATATCGGCATTAACACAAAGGATATCAGCACGTTTCCGGAAAGACTCAGCGTAGCATCTCCCGTTGGTAAGGTTGTAGCGGCTACAGATGGAGACCGCTTAAGTTATTTTTCCCAGTTCATTGTCGGCCGGAAATGGAACAACTGGTTATCTTTACAGGCTGGAATCAGCTTCTCACACTACAACATGGTTGATTACCAAAAGGTTGGACAAGCCTATGATCATGATAAAATTGGCGCCCATGTTAGTGGCCGGATAAAGGTATCTCCACAGGGATCGATCATCTTTAATTACGACGCACCTTTAAAGATTAAAGATATTTCGGAACAAAGAGAATATAATGACAGCTATCCTAACCCAAAATCAAATCTTGCCTTTGGTTATGAAGTTTCAACCGGTGCCCATGCCTTCCAGATTTACATGGCCTCCACAACTTCTTTGTTGCCTCAGGAGAAAATGATGTGGAACATGAATGAGATGAATAAAAAAGGGTTTGCTCTTGGATTTGTAATTACACGACTCTGGGGTTTTTAATCTAAAATTATATTTGACTAATTTGATAAGCGAAATGGTAATATTCTATACTTAAGAATATTACCATTTTATGCTTGAATAATCAATGATTCAAAAAGCATAATTCCACCCCCTTTCCGCACAACAGTAAAACTCACAAGGCTTAAAATTCACAGTAACTCCCATTAACCGGTAAAAATGAAATATCGTTTTGTTTTGCTCTTTTTTATATTTTTATCCTTGTCATTCAAGGATATTAAAGCGCAATCGTATCAGGATCCCCAGCATCATGCCTGTCTGAAGTGTCATTCGAATCAGTCGTACTCCTTCAATAATGAAGTGACCGGTAAGATTGTAAAAAGACTGATGAATCCCTATTATATACTTGATACAATTGCCATTTCAGCCGGAGTTCATAAACAGTTCGATTGTACCGATTGTCACTCTTCTGAATACAAAACATATCCTCACAAATCGGATCTGAAATTGCAGCCGCTGAGTTCCTGTATCGATTGTCATGGAGGAGATGCTTCATTTGCCAAGTATAAATTTGAAGAGATAGAGCGCGAGTTTAAGAAGAGTGTCCATTTTAAGGTTTATGGTGAAAACTTCAACTGCTCCAAGTGTCACAGTCAGCACACCTATGTTGCAACGGCTAGAAACAGCAGCAATGTTCTGGATATTGTAGACTACAACAATAAAATGTGCCTTTCGTGTCATAACGATATGAAAAAATACAAAATGGTATCGGGACACGATAATCCGAAACTGGTTGTAATACATGACTGGCTGCCAAATCAGGAATTGCATTTCAGGCACGTAAGGTGCATTGAATGTCATACTGAAGTCGTTGATAGTCTGATGGTTTCTCATAACATTCTGAGTAAGGATCATGCGGTAAGAAAATGTGTCGAATGTCATTCTGCAAATTCCAAACTTAAAGCATCGTTGTACAAGTATCAGAACCTTCAAAAGCGTTCAGAAAACGGCACGATCAGCTCGATTCTGACCAACTCCTCCTATACGATTGGAACGCATCAAAGTCCTTTACTTAAATTGCTTAGCATTATCATTTTCCTGGCAGTACTTACAGGAATAATTATTCACGGCGCTTTCCGAATTTTTAAAAAGAAACAATAATGGGAACAACTGAGAAGATATATTTTTATCCGCTTTGGTTAAGGATTTGGCACGGATTCAATGCACTAGGGATTATCATTTTAATATTTACCGGAATCTCCATGCAATCAAGTTTTGATACCCCTATCATCGGATTTAATCTGATCGTCAACCTGCACAATATTGCCGGAATCGTCGTTTTCATCAGTTATTTATTCTACTTCACAGGCAATTTGGCTACAAGTAACGGGAAGTATTACAAGATCAAAAGAAAAGGATTTTTCAGCAATCTGATTAAACAAGGCAATTACTATGTCCTGGGAATGTTCCAGGGGGAAAAATCACCTTTCCCCATATCGGAAAAAAGAAAGTTTAACCCGCTTCAGAAATTTATTTATGTCATTGTAATGTACCTTGCTGTTCCTGTTGTAATCGTGACAGGGATTGCACTTTTATTTCCCGAAATAATAATTGATAAAGCATGGGGGATCAGTGGCGTATTTATGACTGCTATTCTCCACTCTGCAATGGGATTTTTTATTTCGATTTTTCTAATTATCCACCTTTATATTGCCTCTGTCGGAAAGTCTCCGCTGGATAATTATAAGGGTATTATTAACGGGTGGCATCATATTTAAAGTGTCGTTTTTTTAGATCCAATAGCGAAAATTATGGGCGCATTCATTAGATTTTACCGAATAATCAGGATTAACTGGTCCGATTACAATCCATTTTGTAAAATGGCGGATTTTGTAAATACTTTCAGGTTAATATTATTATTCTGCATCCTTCTGATGGGGTCGTTCAATTCGTTTGCACAGACCAATGATGATTGCCTGACCTGCCATAATGATCCTACACTAACGAAGGATAAAGCCGGGAAAAAGTTTTCCCTATATATAAAACCAACCGCTCTTGACCATTCGGTCCATAAAGGTGTCTTATGTGCCGCATGTCATACCGGTGCAGCTGTCACCGATTTTCCCCATCCGGAGAATCAAAAACCGGTTGAATGCGGTACCTGTCATGCAGATGCCAAGGACAAGTTTTATAAAGGTGTTCATGGAAGGGCGTTTCTGACCAATAACAAATATGCCCCGAATTGCAAGGAGTGTCATGGAACACATGATATTCTTAAATCTGACCAGCCCGAATCCAGGACCTATAAAATGAATGTTCCAAAACTGTGCGGATCGTGCCACAGGGAGGGTGCTCCTGTTGCCAGGGCTTACAATATTTCGGAGCACAATATCCTGGAGAATTACAGTGAAGGTATTCATGGTCAGGGATTATTTAAGAAGGGGCTGATTGTTTCAGCGACCTGTAATGATTGTCATGGGAATCATCTTATTCTACCTCATACAAATGTCACTTCTACCATAGCGCCAAATAATATTGCATCAACCTGTATGAAATGTCATGCAAGAATTGAAGATGTTCATACAAAAGTAATTAACAAGGAATTATGGGAGAAGAAACCGGGTGCGATTCCGGCTTGCACCGCCTGTCATCCTCCCCATAAGGTTGAATTAAAGAATCTGATTTCCACCATTTCAGATAATACCTGTTTAAAATGTCACGATAAGAGTGAGACGCACAAAATGGTGAATAACAAAGAGGTATCCTTGAAAGTTAACATCACCGATTTAGCGGGCTCAACACATAAATCCATCACCTGTACAAAGTGCCATTCCGACGTTACTGCAAATTTAAAACGGCCTTGTGAAACAGCCGGGAAAGTAGATTGTTCCAATTGTCACGCACAGGAATCAGAAGTATATTTTACCAGCGGACATGGGGAAGCCTATTTCAACAAGAAGGAAAATGCGCCTTATTGTACGACCTGCCATGGATCACATGGCATCAAAGCCAAATCAGATGAAACTTCACCTATTTACCGTTCTTCCATTCCCAAACTTTGCGGGGAGTGCCATCGCAAGGGGGGAAAAGCAGTTGAAGGGACACATCTGGGAGAGATCGATGCTTTCCAGGATTATTCAAACAGCGTACATGGGAAAAGCCTCACAGAGAAAGGATTACTCTCTGTAGCTGTCTGTACCGACTGCCATACTTCCCACAGGGAATTAAAAGAATCAGATCCGCGATCGTCCGTTAATCCAAAAAATATCGCCTCTACCTGCGGGAATTGCCATAAAGGTATTTATAACCAGTATATTGCGAGCGACCATGCCTACCGGCCCAAGGAGGGTGATTTGAGTTATCCGACCTGTGGAACCTGCCATACTGCACATACCATTACAAAAGTTCACCAGGACAAATTTATGTCGGAAATTACGGTTCAATGTGGAAAATGTCATACCAAACTTGCTGAAACATACCTGGAAACCTATCATGGTAAAGTATATCAGCTGGGTTATATGCAGGCAGCGAGATGTTCTGACTGTCACGGAGCGCACAATATATTAAAGATCACAAACCGAAATTCGTCTGTTAGTCCACAGAATATTGTTGCTACCTGTCAGAAGTGCCATCAGGATGCCAATGAGAAATTTACCGGCTATTTAACACATGCCACGCATAACAATAAAGCTAAATTCCCGTGGCTTTATTACACCTTCTGGGCCATGACCTCCCTGTTGGTTGGTGTTTTTCTGTTCTTTGGATTTCACACCATGCTCTGGTTGCCCCGTTCAATTCATTCAATGAGGAAAAAGAAAGCACATGCCAAAGAAGCGGGGGATAAGGTATATGTAAGACGGTTTACACGTAGTCAGAGCATCACTCATATATTTGTAATTGTCAGCTTTTTAACCCTTGCCTTTACCGGTATGTTGTTAAAGTTTGCGTTTATGGACTGGGCCAAATTCCTGGTAAAATTTATTGGGGGAGCTCATACCGCCGGAATTATTCACCGGTTCGCTGCTGTTATCACATTTGGCTATTTCACCTACCATGTCTATTCATTATTTAAATTAAAAGGTGAAAAAGGCTTGACAATGAAGGAATTCATTTTCGGCAAAAACACACTCATGTTTAATGGTCAGGATGTAAAAGATTTCTGGGCTTCAATTAAGTGGTTTACAGGCAGAGGGCCACGTCCGTCATACGGGAAATGGACCTACTGGGAAAAATTTGACTATATGGCTGTTTTCTGGGGGGTTGTGGTTATCGGATCTACCGGATTAGTGCTTTGGTTTCCATCATTCTTTACCCTTTTATTCCCGGGCTGGATGATCAATATCGCACAAATCATTCACAGTGATGAGGCATTGCTTGCTGTTGGCTTTATTTTCACGATCCATTTCTTTAATACCCACCTGCGTCCTGAAGCTTTCCCAATGGATACCGTTATATTTACGGGCAAAGTTCAAATTGACGAATACAAGGAGGACCGGCCACGCGAATTTGATCAACTGGAACAATCAGGGAATCTGCAGCATGTGGTAGAAAAGACACAGTTTTCTGACAAGCGGATGAAACTGGTTAGATTTTTTGGCTATCTCTTCCTGTTTACAGGAATCATACTGGTAATATTAATTATCTATTCATTGTTGTTTCATTGATCAAAAGTGACAACTCATTCATTAAAGTACTGGATTTCAAAAATATAAAAATTATCAAATAGCTTAAATTCATATCTGGAAAGCATATAAATAGCATATCTCTATTGAATTTAAGCTATTTTTTGCGAACTTTCGGCCACTTTTTAATTCTATTTCTAAAAAACATGAAGTTACCATCGTCGATTAACAATTGGCTGTCGATTACCGGGGCCATATTAGCAATATTTAACCTTGCCACTATCCTCTCATTAGTAATTCTAAATACCTTCTTTGGTTTTGGCGGAACCTACATCGGGTTGTTTATCTATATGCTGCTTCCGGGGTTTATGATTGCCGGCTTAATTCTTATTCCTGTCGGGATGAGAATAGAAAGTAAAAAACAGAAAAAAAATAAAACTGAAGGGGAAGTTAAGAGCTGGCCGGTTATCAATTTTAACAACCAGGCGACCCGCAATGCCTCCATGATCTTTGTATTTGGAACAATGTTTTTACTGATCATTTCTTCTATTGGAAGTTATGAGGCTTTTCACTTTACCGAGTCTGTAGAATTCTGTGGAAAACTTTGTCATAAAGTGATGGAACCCGAATTTGTGACCTATCATGGTTCTTCTCATGAGCGTGTGGCCTGTGTGGAATGTCATGTCGGAGCAGGGGCGGGTTGGTATGTCAAGAGCAAAATGTCGGGATTATATCAGGTCTACTCGGTCCTTTTTCACAAATTTCCCACACCCATTCCCACACCCATTGCAAATCTGCGGCCTGCAAGAGAAACATGCGAACAATGTCACTGGCCGGAGAAATTTTATGACCGGAAGGTGAAAAATTTGCAATCCTACCTGGCGGATGACACCAATACGGAACATGATATTCAGCTGCAGATGAAAACAAGTTCTGCCATAACAGCCGATGGAATTGAAAAAGGGATTCATCAGCATATCAGTGCCGATGTTAAGATTGAATACAAAACATCCACCAATAACCGTCAGGTTATCCCATGGGTGAAGTATACCAATAAAAAAACGGGTGTCACAGAGGTCTTTACCGACAGTGAAAACCAATTAAGTCAGCAAAAACTTGATTCACTTGAAACAAGGGTGATGGATTGCCTCGATTGTCACAACCGTCCATCGCACAAGTACAATTTCCCCCAGAATTTTGTAGACAAATCAATTAGCACAGGGAAGATATCAAAGGAGCTACCCGGGATAAAAGAGCTTTCGATGAAGGTATTGTATAAGGAATACAGTACAAAAGACAGTGCTTTTTTGGCAATAAAAGATAAGGTAACTGATTATTATAAATCGGGGCATCCGGAGGTGTTTGCAGCTAAGAAAGGTGAAATCGAAAATGCAATTGCCGAAATTCAAAACGGGTATGCCAATAACATCTTCCCATACATGAAAGCCGACTGGAGGAAATATCCCAACAATATCGGGCACCTTGAAAATGACGGTTGTTTCAGATGCCACAACGACCGGCATAAAACAGAATCGGGGAAAGTGATTTCCAAAGATTGCAATTTATGCCATTTTATACAGGCCCAGGGAACACCTGGAACCATGGAATATGGCGTTGGGGGTAAACCACTGGAATTTAAACATCCTGTTGATATTGATAATGCATGGAAGACTGAACTCTGCTCTTCATGTCATAATCAGCTTTATTAAGAACCAGAATAAATATCATAAAAGGCTGGCACTTTATTTGTTACTTATAAAATAATGATGCATTTTTGTTATCACATTCGTTAAGTGACAACTCAATTATCAAAGTTCAATAATATAGATTCATACAAGAAGCAATATTTCATTAATCTTTAAAACTAAATGACAATGAATTTCAAAAAGTTATTTTTCACCTTCGGAGTAGCTCTGCTATTCGTCTCATTTGTAAGTGCTCAGGACTTTAAATATGTAGGAGCTGCCAAATGTAAAATGTGCCATAACAAGGAAGAAAAAGGGGAACAATACAGTAAATGGGCTGCTGGTCCTCACGCCAAAGCTATGGCTTCTTTAAAAGGAGCCGATGCAACCAATCCAAAATGTTTAAAATGCCATTCTACCTTTGAAAGCGTAGCTGCCGATTTACGTGGTGGAATCACAAAAGAAGAGGGTGTTTCATGCGAAACATGTCACGGACCAGGTAGCGCTTATAAACTTCCCGCAGTTATGAAGGACAAGACTAAGGCTATGGCAAATGGAATGATTGTTCCTGATGAAAAGCTTTGCAGAAAATGTCATAATAAAGAAAGTCCAAATTACAAGGAATTCAATTTCGCAGAATATTCCAAAAAAATCGCCCATAAGGATCCTTCAAAAAAATAAGACCTTATTCTGATACAGGAAAATTAAAAAACTCCTTTGTTTTAAAAATAAAACAAAGGAGTTTTTTTTGATTAATAATAGCCCTACTTTTATCCCCCGGATAATTTAAACTTCTCATCATGAAAAAACTTAAGCTGATTGTCGTTCTTTTATTATCAGTCATTCAACTATTTGCAGATAAAAAAGAGCAGTCTGTTCCAGTTCCCGCCCCTGTTTACCCGGTTCCTACCGATCGTCAGCTGGCATGGCACGAAATGGAACAGTATGCATTTATTCACTTTACCACCAATACCTTTACGGGTAAAGAGTGGGGTTATGGCGATGAAAGCCCTGAGGTATTTAATCCGTCAGCCATAGACGTCAGTCAATGGATTAAGGTGGTTAAAGCTGCAGGTTTAAAGGCGATCGTACTTACCTGTAAGCATCACGACGGGTTTTGCCTTTGGCCAAGTCAGTATACCGACCATTCGGTAAAAAACAGTAAATGGAAAGATGGCAAAGGAAATGTTGTGAAAGAGGTTGCCGATGCCTGTCATAAAAACGGATTAAAATTTGGGGTTTACCTCTCGCCGTGGGACAGAAACCGCAAGGATTACGGATCTCCTTCATATATTGAATATTACAGGAATCAGTTACGTGAACTTTTTACTACCTACGGCCCTGTTTTTGAAATGTGGTTTGACGGCGCCAATGGCGGAGACGGCTATTATGGCGGTGCGAGGGAGAAGCGTAAGATTGATGCATCTACCTACTATGACTGGCCAACAACCTTAAAACTGGTACGGGGGATGGAACCCAAAATTGTCTTTTTCAGTGATGCAGGTCCTGATGTCCGCTGGTGTGGCAATGAAAGTGGAATTGCCGGTGAAACCAATTGGGCGACAATTAATTCAGATTCCATTTACGCAGGTAAAAGCGGGGTAGGAAAATTGCTGAATGCAGGACAGGAAAATGGGAAAAACTATATCCCCGCTGAAGTTGATGTTTCGATCCGTCCGGGGTGGTTTTACCATGCGGAAGAAGATGCAAAGGTGAAAACCGCTGAAAAGCTGTTTGAGATTTATCTCACCTCTGTTGGAAGAGGATCGAACCTGATTCTGAATATTCCTCCGGACCGCAGGGGGTTATTCCATGAAAATGATGTTAAAGCGTTACTCGGATGGCGAAAAATGATTGATGAAGCTTTTAAAACCAACCTTGCCCTTCACGCCAGCGTTAAATCGGATAGTCACAGGGGTAATTCAAAACTTTATGCCGCCTCCAACGTAACCGACGGAAATAAAGAGAGTTACTGGGCTACAGATGATCAGGTGACCTCAGGAAACCTGGTAATCGATCTGGGCGCTATGAAAACCGTAAAATTCATTAGCCTGCAGGAGTATATCAAACTGGGTCAACGGGTTAAATCCTTCGAAATATACACCTGGAAAAATAATAACTGGGTGGAAGCGATAAAGGGAACGACCATCGGATATAAAAGAATTCTTAAAATAGAACCCACTGAAACTGAAAAAGTTAAAATCGTTATCACCTCATCAAAGGCCTCACCTCTTATTTCCAGCATCGGAATTTATTGAATTTGTACTATTTTTGACGCCTCATTTAAAAACATAATTCAGTAAAGAAAGAGATTATGGCAGAGGAAAAGAAAGAAAAGTGGACCACCTACCTGGCGATCTCAACTGTAATAATTGTGGTTTGCGCCACACTTTCGACTTTCAAGGGGGGCGGGTACAGCAATAAATCATTAATGAATCAAACAAGTGCCTCAGACCAGTGGGCATTCTATCAATCGAAGAGTTTGAAAAGTTATGTGTTTGAGATGCAAAAAGACAATCTTGAATTGCAGAAGGAACTAATTGGCAGATCGAACCCCTCAAAAGAGATATTGGAGCAATACCAGGATAAAATAACTTCCTGCACAGCGAAAATTCACCAGTATGAACTTGAAAAAGCGGAGATATCACGCATCGCAAAAAAATTTGAAGCAGATCGGGATGAGTGTAAATTACACGGTTCTGCTTTTGGCATTGCAGTAATATTTCTGCAGATTTCAATCCTTTTATCCTCCATTTCTGCCCTGGCAAAGAAAAAATATGTTTGGTTTTTGAGTTTGCTGGTCGGTATTGTTGGGATAATTTATTTCTTCGACGGGTTTTTTCTGTTTATCAAATAACTTTAAATTACATGGTTCCGCTTAACCCTGTTCTTTAAAGGTGATCCGGAGATACATGCCAGAACCATTGGTTATTACGAATAAAAAAAATATATTGTTTAAAATTATTAATAAATATTTGCGGCAAATGAATAAAAATGAGAAAATTCTTTGGATTTCATCATTTTAAGTTATATTTGCCGAGATTAATAATTATTAAAATGCAATCAGGTAAAGTAAAATTTTTCAATGAATCCAAAGGTTTTGGATTTATCAAGGACAATGACTCTGATAAGGAGTATTTCGTACATGTAACTGGTCTTATCGACAAAGTTAGAGAAAACGATGATGTTACATTTGATGTAACTGAAGGAAGAAAAGGATTGAATGCGGTAAATGTAAAACTAGCATAGTTTTTACAAACTAAATCGAGCTATTGAAAAAAAGAGCCTTACTTTAGATGTAAGGCTCTTTTTTTGTGAATACTATTCTGGGAATAAGTGAAAATTGAAAGGGGGAGTAAAATAGTTTCAAAAAACTTTTACCTTTGCACATTTTTCTAAATATCAGTATATTAATCAAAATATGAATAGATTCGGATCATTAAATCTCAGCGTATCAAAACGTCTTCTCCTGCTGGAGGCAGCACTGGTGTGGACTTTTGCCGGAACAATGCTATTATTCAGGGGAAGCGACATGCTTAAGGCCTCATCGGGATTTTCGTGGCCAAAAATCGTTGGTAGCGTATGCTGTGGCCTGCTTTTCTTTGTCATTGTATTTTCAAAGATATCGCGTAAACATGTTAACCGGATTAAAAATCTGATTGGAGACCGGCACCTCTTCTATGAATTTTTCAATTCCAGAAGTTACCTGATGATGATTGGAATGATCTCAACAGGGATATTCCTCCGCACCACTTTAATCGTACCATTGTCTGCGCTTTCACTTACTTATATAACGATGGGAATTCCTCTTTTATTGTCATCCATCCGGTTTTATCATCAATGGTTTAATTACCTCTCCCCTGCCAGGAAACCGGTCAACTGAAAAATGGATATAAAAGGATGTTCAATAAAGAGGAAAAAAAAGCGCTGATCCACAGGTTCTGGTCTCAATTTGATGAATATTGTGAAACCATTCCCGATCTGGCATGGCGTAAAAAGAAATGGTTGCTGCACGACACGAAAATCGGTCACCTGGTATTGAAGTTCGATGTCAGAAAAGACTTCGCCATGGTGGCAATTGAAATCAATCACAAATCTGAGAACAGACGATTTCAGGTTTATGAGTTGATTGAAAAGTATCGGATGATCCTAAGTCAGGGTTTTGAGAAAGGCTTGACATGGGATTTTTGCTATCTCAACGATATCGGGCAGGAGGTTTGCCGGATTTATATTGAAAAGGGGGAAGTAGACATTCACCATATCCGGGAATGGGGGTCGATCTATCAGTTTCTGGCAGAAAATATGCTTCAGCTACAGGATAACTTTATCGAAATTCAGGAAGTTTTAAAAGAGGAGATCAACCAGTTATACAGGGAGATGTGAAAGAATTAAAAACAGCCGCCCCAATCCTGGGGCGGCTGTTTTTAATTTACATAATATCAATCCTCTTTGCAGGTTTTGGTTTAACCTCCTCTTTCTTAGGAAGATTGACAATTAAAATTCCATCGGTGTATTTAGCAGTGATTTTTTCGCCCTCCACAGAACCTTCAGGTATAGTGAAGCTACGCTGAAAACTCTGATAGCTGAATTCACGCCTGGAGTAATTGGCTTCGTTTTCTTCTTTCTCCTCCCTGAGTTCAGAAGAGATCCAAAGCCGGTCCCGCTCCATATTAACCATGAAATTTTCCTTATGCATTCCCGGAGCGGCCACTTCGATGATATATGCATCATCATTTTCTTTAATGTTCACTGCGGGAATTGTACTATTGGTACTTGAAAAATTTGCATTGTTCCAATCCATCAGATCCCTTGAAAAAAAGTTGTCCATAAACGATGGAAACATTGGAAACAATCTGTCAGATACTTTTGCCAGTTTCATAACTTAGTCCTCCATTCATTAATTGTTCATCTAATTATAAAAATCTAAAACCTCCTTTTAAGATTTCATTTATAAATTTACAACTAAAATGCCAAGATAATATCAGTTTTTACAAAAAAAATTAGTTGCCTAATTATTAAATACATAGAAAATCTGAACAAAAGCAACACTACTGGCATTTTGACAGATTGGAAAATTAACGAGCATGTCACAATTGCATTAACATCTCATTATCATGTTATTATGTCATATTTTTCGTTAGAAATCATTCAATTTTAAATGTCGTCGCTAAAAATAATTAAAAGGCAATTATGTTGACCAAAATATTGTATTTTTGATAGTGCAACTGAAGTTGTAAATTCATTCAAATCTTAAAAAAAAACAACATGTTACCTAAATTTCTTTTAGCAGACAATTCACAGGTTTTACCCGACAAGATCTTTGTAATCCATAACGAGCAACCCCGTTTCATCGTTGGTTGTGATGTTGAAGGATTCTCTATTGATCAGGAGATCTATTGGATCGATGAAGAACCAGCCAGCGAGGAGTTAAAGCGGGAACTGCTGGAACAGGCGGAAGAGTTTATGGACCTTGAACTGGAGTACGAGGAAGAGCTTTATGCGCTTGAAAATGAGGAGGAAACAGACGAAAACGATAAATCAATACAATAACTGTTATGGAACTAAATTCCCCCAAGCGACTTACCCGAAGCCGGAGCGACCGAATGCTTGCAGGAATCTGCGGCGGACTTGCCAATTATCTGATCGTTGACCCAACGATTGTAAGGCTTGTTTTTGCATTGGCTACTTTCTTCACTGCTGTATTTCCCGGTGTTTTGATCTATTTGATTATGTGGGTTGTAGTTCCAAAAGAATAAAACCTGCCGGCAGGATTTATCAAACATTTTTACAAATACCTCCATCTCCTTAACCCGGATTTAGGAGGTAATTGCCATGATCCGGCGACGGACGAACAAAACCGTTAAATTAATTTTGAAAGAATAATTATGAAAAGAAGAAACTTTATTCAAAACACCGCAACTGCGGCTGCCTTAATAGGATTCTCTAATATGGGATACGGGAGTAATCCGGCTGAAGTAAAACCGTCGAATGGGGCGAAATTTAAGCTCAAATATGCTCCCGGATTTGGAAGTTTTCCTGAGCTTGCCGGCAAAGATCCCGTCGAAGTGATCAAATTTTGTGCAGATCAGGGTTTTACCGCGATGTTTGATAACGGATTACCGGGACGCCCGATTGAGGAACAGGATAAAATAATTGCTGAGCTTACCCGTCAGAATATGGATATGGGACCTTTTGTTTTATATGCAGACTTCAAAGTTGAATCGATGGTGATTAAAGATGCCGATATCCGGGCAATGTTGGTCAAAAAGGTAAATGACGGCGTTGAGCTGTTCAAACGGACCGGGGTAAAACATGCCTTGATGGTTCCCGGCCGGTATAATGAACGGATGGCCTGGGATTTTCAAACAGCCAATGTAATTGACATGATGCGGGAATTGGGTGAAATTGCTGAAAAAGGGGGATTAACAATTGTACTGGAGCCATTAAATAAACGGGATCACCCCGGACTTTTCCTCACCGGTGTACCGCAAGCCTATTCAATCTGCCGAGCGGTGAACAGTCCTGCCTGCAAAATAGTGGATGACATTTACCATCAGCAGATTACTGAGGGAAATATCATCCCGAACATGGATGCTGCCTGGTCTGAAATCGGTGCTTTTCATCTTGGCGACAACCCGGGACGTAAAGAGCCGGGTACAGGTGAGATTAACTTTCAAAGTATCTTCAAACATATATCTGAAAAAGGATATAATGGAGTTTTATGTATGGAGCACGGCAGAAGTATAGCCGGTAAGGAGGGAGAGCTTGCCCTGATTGAAGCCTACCGTAAAGTGGATAACTTTTAATCCGTTTCTGTCTCAATAACCCGAATCATCATATCCAATTACTTTAATTGCAATTTAATGAAATATCGTATCGTTATTCTACTTGCCTTCTTTCTGTCATCCTCATTTACAACGTATTCGCAAACTGACTACAAGCCTGCCCCCGAAAACCTGGCGGCCCGTGAATGGTTTCAGGATGCCAAATTCGGTCTTTTTATCCACTGGGGGGTCTATTCCACACTTGCCAACGGTGAATGGGTCATGCATCAGCAACAGTTGAGCAAGGCCACCTACGAAAAACTTCCCGCTTTCTTCAACCCGATTCAATTTAATGCAGCCGAATGGGTAAAGATGGTGAAGGATGCCGGGATGAAGTACATTACCATTACCAGCAAACACCACGATGGTTTTGCAATGTGGGCCACAAAACTCAGCGACTGGAATATTGTCGACCGCACTCCGTACGGCAAAGATGTATTGAAACAATTGGCCGATGAGTGTCATAAACAAGGAGTTAAACTTTTTTTCTATCACTCTCATCTCGACTGGTACCAGGAAAATTACTATCCGCGGGGGGGAACAGGTGGTGCCTCAGGTCGCCCGAATAAGGGAGACTGGAATGCTTACCTCGATTACATGGACGGTCAGCTGGCCGAACTCCTGACCAACTATGGCGAAATTGCAGGAATCTGGTTTGACGGGTGGTGGGACAAAAAAGACGCCGACTGGCGCCTTGATAAAACCTATCGCCTGATTCACAAACTTCAGCCGGCAGCCCTGGTTGGAAATAACCATCATCAGGCGCCAAAACCGGGTGAAGACTTTCAGATGTTTGAGAAAGACCTTCCAGGTAAAAATACAACCGGATTTAGTGATGAATCACAAGTGGGCACATTACCGCTTGAGACCTGTGAAACAATGAATGGCGCATGGGGTTTTAACATTAAGGACAGAAATTTCAAAAGCACCACGCAACTGATTCAGTATCTTGTTAAAGCAGCCGGTTCGAATGCCAACTTTTTACTAAATGTCGGGCCAATGCCTAACGGGAAGATTCAGCCTGAGTTTATAAAAACCCTTGGGGAGATGGGTGAATGGATGAAAAAATATGGCGCCACGGTTTATGGTACTCGCGGCGGCCCGGTGGGACCTCATCCATGGGGTGTTACCACAACCAAAGGGAACAGTGTGTTTATCCATTTAATGGGTGAGTCGGATGAAAACCTCCTGGTAAATGATTTTGGAAAAAAGATCAAAAAGGCCTACCTTTTTGATGATCAATCACCTGTTATTTACAAGCAAACTGAATTTGGAATTACAATGAAGGTTCCCGAAGGAAAAAGAAAACCTGTCGATACAATTGTGGTACTCGAATTTTAAACTTCGACAACTTATTGAATTCTATTAAAATAAAGAGAGGATCCGGTATAGCCTGATCCTCTCTTTATTTTATTTTTTAAGAAGGATATCATTGATCATCTTCTCAAACTGTTCTTTGGTAGCCGCAGGGGATTTGCCAATTCCGCTGGTCATGGTTGGATTACCCGTTTGAGGAACCCATAAAAATGCCGGTATACCGCTGATACCAAAAACAGTGGATAACTCCCGCTCCTGGTCGGTGTTCACCTTGTACACAACAATCTTCCCCTTATACTTTTGGGCAAGTTCATCAAGCAGGGGTGAGGCAGTCCGGCATGGGCCACACCAGTCGGCATAAAAATCTACGATACAGGGCAATTTACCTGCGAATTTCCATTCCTTGGGATACTTTTCATAATCCATAATCTGTTTCTTGAATTGCTCCTTATCAATTTTAATCACATTTCCCTCGGCTGCAATAGTTTTATTGTTAACCGTTATACAGAGAAGCGCGATCAATATTCCTGCTAATAACGCTGCATTTCTCATAAATTGAAAAATTAAATTACAATTTCTAAATATTATTCAAACATATATACTTTTCGACATATATCGTGCCGAAAGTTATTTTTTATTCAGCGATTTGATTTTTTAAGTAGTTTTGTAGAAAAGGGGTCTGTATTGATTTCACATTTAGAGTTGAGATTAAGCCCAATTTTAAAAACCATGTGAAGCTTAATCGTTCATAAACAACAGTTAATCTACTGATTTAATATTTCATCAATGGCGCGCAAAAGGAAACTCAAAAAGATCGATCTTCATAAATTTGTTTCAAGAACGGCTCAACGGGGCAGTATCCCTGGCACCGTTGAATATATCGGACTACCACGCAAGGAGGATGTAAAAATCGAGGTTCTGGAATATGATGAATCGACCATTACCAATGAGACCATTATCCATTCTGTAAATGAACTCGATGGTTATCCTGAGCGACCGGGAATCAAATGGATTCAGGTTTCCGGGGTTCACAACCTGGAGATGCTGAATGAAATCGGCAGGTATTTTAAAATCTTCGCCCTCGATCTTGAGGATATCGCAAACACGACTCAACGACCACGCATTGAAGAACGCGATGATTATATATTCCTGGTTTTTAAAATTTTGCAAATTGACCCTGAAAGTCGTGAAGTAAGTATGGAGCAGGTCAGCATGGTTATGGGGGCCAACTATGTCATCTCGTTTCATGAAACATCACCGAAAGTATTTGATATATTACGTTCCAGGATTTTAACCAGTAAAGGCCGTGTACGAAAAATGAAAACCGACTACCTGGTTTTCACAATTATAGATATCATTATCGATCATTACTTTACATTAATTGAGGATGTTGGTGAGAGCATTGAAGAGACAGAGGAGGAGCTGATTACCGCTCCCGGGCAGGCGAGCCAGGAGGCCATTTACAAAATCAAACGAAGGCTTGGTTATGTCAAAAAGACAATCTGGCCGGCACGCGAAGTTCTTAACCAATTGCAGCGTTCTGATCATCAGCTGATATATGATGAAACTAGAATCTATTTCCGAAATAATTACGACCATACCATTCAGATTATTGAAACGCTTGAAAGTTTACGCGACCTCACATCCGGTATGATGGATCTGTATCTTTCAACCGTCAGCTATAAAATGAATGAGATCATGAAAGTACTCACCATCTTTTCTACAATATTTATTCCACTCACCTTTTTTGCCGGGGTTTACGGCATGAATTTCAAATACCTTCCGGAACTGGAATGGAAAAACGGTTACTTTTTTTTCTGGGGAATTATGTTGGTTATCACAACCGTTATGCTGATATTCTTCAGACGGAAAAAATGGCTTTAATCTCCCTGCAATTTCTGAAAACAGAAACAAACATCTATCTTTGAATCTCAAATAAAATTATCTGCCATGAGTAAACCTATTGTTACTGCTATCGCATCATTCGGGATGTCGGGTGTTGTCTTTCAGGGACCATCATTAAAAATTTTTCCCGATAAGTTTAAGATTCATAAAATCCTGGAACGGACAAAAAGTATTTCAGCCCAAAGGTATCCTGAGGCGACGATCGTCCGATCCTATGATGAAATTCTAAATGATCCTGAAGTGGAACTCGTGCTGGTCAATACACCTGATCACCTCCATTTTGAAATGGCGAAGCAGGCTCTTGAAGCGGGGAAACATGTGCTGGTGGAGAAACCGTTTACCAAAACAAGTGAAGAGGCCAGAGAACTGATCTCCCTGGCACATCAGAATGGGGTAATACTTTCTGTCTATCAAAGCAAACGTCTGGACAATGGGTTTTTGACCTTAAAGAAAATTCTGGAAGATAAACTTCTCGGACGTGTTGTTGAATACGAGGCACATTACGATCGTTACCGGAATTTTATCCAGGAAGGGTCATGGAAAGAAGATGGCGATGAACGGACTGGCGTTTTGTACAATCTTGGTTCACACATAGTTGATCAGACACTGGTCTTATTCGGAATACCCAGGGCAGTAACGGCTCACCTGAATGTGCTGCGCACAGGAGGCCGGACAACCGACAATTTCGATATCCGGCTCCATTACGACAAGTTTAATGCCATCCTTCGATGTTCTTACCTGGTTCGCGAAATGGGACCCCAGTATATTGTTCATGGTACCGAAGGTTCTTTTGTCAAAATGGGAACCGATCCACAGGAGGAGCTGATGAAATTGCATCACCTTCCCAATGAGCCACAGTGGGGGGAGGATAAACCAGCTGATTGGGGAACGCTCAATACCTCGATCAACGGACTCCACTTTCACGGTAAGATAGAGACCATTCCGGGTAACCTGGCTGCTTTTTTTTCAAAATTGTATGACACCATCCGCGATGGGGCGCCGCTTTTTGTCAAACCGGAGGAGGCATTGACGACTATCCGTATCCTCGAAGCCTGTCTTGAAAGTAACCGGTTAAAAAAGACCGTGGATTTTAGGGCGGAATAGAGAAAGGGGGGGAGAAAATGAAAAATGAAAAAATGAAAAATGAAAAATTAATTAATGAATGAATGAATGAAGGAATGAAGAAAATGGTTGAGGATTTTCCTGTTTATTTTTGTAAATTTAAATCTTAGTCCTTTGTGGCATTTACACTTTTTATTGTGCTAACCCGAAACTGAAAACGTAAAATACAACTTGTATGTTTCAATCCTGAAACTGAAATGCCACAATCCGCAATGAGATAGATGTGCAATGATTTTAAATATGATTTGGTAAAAAACGCATGCGAAAATTAACGATTAAACTAAAAAATCCGGGAAATAATCCCGGATTTTTTAGTTTATGA
>JAHEYS010000128.1:12311-18922 GCA_023251475.1 Prolixibacteraceae bacterium | reverse complement strand
CGCAAACCTACGTTTTTCACGATGGCAAACCTTTGGTCACCATTTGGGGTATCGGTTTTCCGGACAGGGCGTACAATATTCGCAACATTGGTCTTGCACGTTTTATCGATTTCTTGAAAAACGATCCCGAATATGGCGGTTGCGCAGTCATGCTGGGAGTTCCAACCTTCTGGCGGGAACTGAATGCCGATTGTAATCCGGATCCTTATCTGCACGAGCTGATCCGGCAAGCCGACATCGTGCTGCCCTGGACCGTTCAGCGATTTTCGCCGCTATTGCACAACGACATGGACCGCTACCGCGATCTGATACTCGGAGATATTAAATGGTGTAAGGAGAACGGTGTTGATTATGTGCCATGTGTTTGTCCCGGATTCAGCTGGCACAACCTGAGCAGGTCCGAATTTCCCGATGATGTAAAACCAGTAGGTTCCATCCCCCGGCAGGGTGGCAGGTTCTACTGGCAGCAAATCTCCACGGCAATAAATGCCGGTGCGACCATGCTTTATATCGCCATGTTCGACGAAGTAAATGAGGGAACCGCCATATTCAAATGCACCGATAACCTGCCCGTCAGCAACATGGCTAAATTTGCAGGTATCGATGGAAAACCGTCCGACACTTACCTGTGGCTAACCGGCGAAGCAGGGAAAATGCTTCGGAAGGAAAAACCCCTGAGTTTTAAGATGCCGGTTCGTCAATAAGTTGATAAATAAGATTATGCAGGAGCTCAGAAAAAAAGTTACCCTTTGCCTGGCGATAATTTCAATGATTGCGGGTGCAACCCTGGCACAAAAGAAAATTCAGGATGCCCCCTGGTTTTTCATACAACTTACCGATCCGCAGTTTGGGATGTTTGAGAATAACGCCGGATTTGAAAAGGAAACCATAATTTATGAAAAAGCTGTTGCCAAAATAAATACGCTGCACCCTGATTTTGTAGTAATTACGGGTGATTTTGTTCATGATTTGAATTCAGTTGCCCAGATGAACGAATTTAAGCGAATTACTGCAAAAATCAATCCTGAAATTCCGGTCTATTTAACACCTGGCAATCATGATATAGGTCAAACTCCTGATAACAAAAGCATAAGAAGATATAAAGAAAACTACGGCTATGATAAGTTTTCATTCCACCACAAAGGTTCATCGTTTATTGGGTTGAACAGCAGTTTAATCAAAGCGCGGTTAGAAAAGCCTGAACGAAAACAATATAATTGGCTCAGAAGAAAACTCTATGAAAGCAGGAAAGCAATTCACACCATCTTGTTTTGCCATTATCCTTTCTTTAACGAAAAGGCAGATGAACCAACATCTTACTCAAACATTGATCCGGATTACCGCGAAAAATACCTCAAATTATTTAAAGACAATAATGTAGGTGCTTTGTTTTCGGGTCATTTGCACAATAACAGAGAGCTCAATGATGGCCAGATGGAGCTAATAACGACAAGCGCATTGGGAAAACCCCTCGGCAAAGCACCTTCAGGATTGCGAATTGTAAAAATATATGGTGACAGAATTGAACATGCGTATTTTGGGCTGGAAGAGCTTCCTGATTCAGTTAAATTTGAATAATCTTAAAACCATGAGAATTACACTCTTTTTCATCTTCTGTTTCTCTATTAATTTTTACTCACTTGCACAAAAAAGCCGTTTGATCGTGCTTGGCGATATCCATTATGATTTATTACAGGATCATGATATGGATTGGCTAAGCACCAAGCAAGGAGATTTGAGACAGGTGACTGAAGAATATACAAAATTCACTAAAGATAACTGGAATGATTTTTCGGCGATTCTCAAAAACAGAACAACAACCAACGGTTTCCCTGTAAAAGCAGTAATACAACTTGGTGACTTTTCGGAAGGTCTTGCTGGTACTGAAAAAATGGCGCGCCAGATGGCATCCAATGCAATGAAAGCAATTGACGCACTTCAAATGCCTGTGCCATGGATAATCGCCAAAGGCAATCACGATATAACCGGACCCGGAGCAGTAAAAGCTTTTCAGGAGTTCTATATTCCTATGTTCCAAAAACAGACCAATAATCCGGGTATCAAAAGTGCAAACTACACCTTTCGCTGCGACAATATCCAGGTTACCTGCATTGACCCATGGGACAAGGAAACAGATATGGTCGCATTTCTTGAACGCGAACTCACTGATTCTGAAGCGGAATATAAATTTGTTGCCATTCATGAGCCGGTAATTCCGGTAACTGAAAGGTGCTGGCACACCTTGCGCAATGATCAGGTAAAAAGGGAAAAGCTTCTCAACGTGATTGCAAAAAATAAAGCCATTGTTTTATGTGGTCATCTTCACCGGTACGCAGTTGTCCGTCGTGATTCAAAATACGGTCCTGTAGTTCAGGTAATGGTCAACAGTGTTATTAAAGACAGAAATTTTCAAAAGCCAACAAAAATAATCACAGAATATGGACCTTCGCTGGCAGTAAATGTTCCCGACTGGCAACCTGAAACCCTTGAAGCCAGAAAAGCCATGTTATCGGAAGAGGCCAAATATGTTACCTATTACAAACAAGCCGATTTGCCGGGATATGCCATGATAACCATTGATGATAAAAAAGGAAACGTACTGTTGGAATACTATGCAGCTTTCGCTGAAAAGCCCTATGATACGATTGATTTGACTAAGTTGTTAAAGCCATAAAAGAGATTTTCAACAAAAGATATTGAAACAGTTCACTAAATCATAAAAATGAAACGAAACCTGCGATTAAAAACCAATTATATACTGGTATCCCTGATTATCATTTGTTCGGTCATTTTAAACCATTTAGCAGTGGGTCAGACCGGCAAGGGTAAAGATGATACCGGAAAGACGTTGAAATTGATGACGTATAATTTAAAGTATGCAAGTCCCGCTTTTGAACCCTCGTGGGAAGTAAGGCGCGAAATGCAGCTGGATATGATTCGCAAGTATGCTCCTGATATCATTGGCACTCAGGAAGGCTTAAAGGAGCAAATTGATTATTTGGCCGATCACCTTCCCGATTATGTGGTTATTGGAGAAGGCCGAAAGGGTGGAGATGATGACGAACATATGGCAATCTTCTTTAAACGAGATAAATTCCGTCTGCGGGAGATGCAGAGTTTTCAGCTTTCAGAGACTCCTGAAATAATTGGCAGCGGCCCTGAAGTTAATCCGCGCATGGTAACCTGGGTTCGCCTGGCCTTGATCAACAGTCCCAAAGCGGGCGAAAAAAGCCCATATCCGCAGGATTACAGGGGGCACTGGGAAAACAACCGCGAGTTTTATGTTTTTAATACCCATATTTTTAACGGTCCGGATGCTGCTTTGGCAAAAGTAAATGCTTCAAAATTGATTCTGAAAAGGATCAACGCCCTCAGCCGGTTCGGCGAATGGACACCCGAAAGACCTATATTCCTGATGGGAGATTTTAATAGTCGACCGGGCAGTGCACCTTACAAAATACTTGTTGGCGATAAAAATTCAACAGATCCAGATTTGCTTAAAAATTCGTTCGAGGACATCAACAAAATCGACTGGATACTCTATAAAGGAGGTGCAAAAGTTCTCAGGTACGAGGTGATCGACTACAATGTCAAAGGCGTTTATCCGTCGGATCACAATCCTATAGCTGTTGAATTTGAAATACTTAATCGCTGAGTTAATTGCAACTAATACTAAAAGGAAATGTCGATATTCAATTCAGGAAGAAACACTTTAATACTGTTACTGATACAGTATCCTATGATTGGATCAGGAATTCCATTGAACAAGGAATTAAAAGTAAAGCAAAAGAAACCCAATGTGCTTATCCTTTTTTCCGATCAGCACAATAAAAAGGTGATGGGATTTGAAGGACACCCGGATGTCCTAACGCCCAATCTGGATAAATTGGCAAAACAATCGGTGGTGTTCGACCGTGCCTATTGTGTGACAGGAATTTGTGCCCCTTCCAGGTCGTCGCTTATTACAGGCCTTTATCCAAGAACGATGGGCTTGCTTTCGAATGGGGAGAAAACTTCGGTAATCAATGAAGTTGTATCGCTGGCAACCCTCTTTCAGCAAAACAATTATAAAACCTACGCCTTCGGGAAACGCCATACCTCAGGAGCTGCCGATAAAGGATGGGATGTACAACAGAGTCATTTGTGCAACGAAACTCCCGGGAACAGCTATACCGAATGGGTCGAAAAAAATGGTTACGCAAAGGAGTTTGCGCTCGACTGGTCAGCCGAGTTCGGGAAAGGCTCACCCTGCTCAACGCAGTCAGGGGTTGAGATTCCGACTGCAGATCTGGGAACACGGATTTCAGCCTTGCCCGAAAATATGACCATGGAAGCTTTTACAACACAACTTACTCTCAGGATGATAAAAGATCAGGCGAAAAGTGATCGGCCATTTTTCTGCTGGGCCACATTTTATCGTCCCCATCAGCCCTATACCCCATTGAAAAAGTACATGGAGATGTACGATGTATCGGGTTGGGGAGATGGTAGAAGGTCGAACAGTTCAGTCAGGAAGCCGGCGAGCCTCAATGAGCCAAAAGAAAATATCCCTCCAATGATGCAATCTATCCGCAACGGCGGGAATAAAGTCTGGAATGTTGACAAAGCTTTTGCCAATGAGCAACTCTGGCGAAATTATATCGGCGCTTATTATGCATTGGTGACAGAAGTTGATCATTGTGTAGGTGAAATACTCAATGCATTGGATGAGGCTGATATCGCAGATGAGACCATCGTGATTTACACTTCTGACCATGGCGATTTTGCAGGGAATCATGGTATGGTAGAAAAGGCTGCTGCCGGACAAAATATTTACGAAGACATTTTAAACATCCCGCTAATTATCCGTTATCCGGGAAACAAGCAAAAGGGAAAACGTTCAGCAGAACTGGTAAGTTTGGTCGATTTTTATCCTACGCTGGTTAATTTGCTCGACCTTAAAATGCCCGAATTGAAGTATCCGATTCAGGGAGAATCATTTGCGGAAACACTAACCAAAGGTAAGCCGATGAGTCGGACGTATTTTGTTTCCGAGAGTTGGTCTCAGGCGACAGTGATAACCAAAGATTACAAATTGGGAATCATGCTTGACCCCACCGATTATCAAAGAAAGTTTGATTTCAGGTCGTTTGGCGACCAGTTTTTCGTCCGAAAATCAGACTCGCTCGAAATTAAAAATCTAATAAAGGATGAGCAGTACAAATCTGTTATTACCCAATTGAGGGGGTTTTATGCAGAATTTTCTTCAAAAATACCCGATACCGGGAAAAAGGAAGTAATCAGCAATGGAAGGAAAATGAAAGAAAAAAAGTAAATTTCGGGTATAATTTGAAATTCAGATCATGTGTAAACCAATTATTGTTGCATTCGCTGCCGGCCTTTGATTTGCAGGAATCAATCCGGTTGCTGCAGTCATAAGCCTGTCACAAATCTGAGGTCCAACATTATCCTGATTCTTACAGATGATGCAGGTATTGGCGATTTTGGGTTTAAGGGAAATTCCATGGTTAAAACATCAAACCTTGATCAACTTGCTTCCCAAATACCCGGTTTACCAATTTTTATATTCCCCCGGTTTGCGCACCTACCCGATCCAGCATTCTAACCGGTAATTACGCCGAAACCACCTGGATTTACAACACCTATAACGGGGGTGCAATAATGGCCACCGAAGAAATTACAATTGCCGAAATCCTTAGAGAGCATGCTTATCAAACGGGGATCTTCGGGAAATGGCATCTTGGCGATAATTATCCTTACCGACCTATTTACCAATGCTTTAGTGATTCGTTTGTCTTTAGAGGAGGAGGTCATGGCCAACCGGGCGATTATGACAACTATTTTGCCGGCGACAGTGCCGATTTTAATCCCGTGATGAACAATAGGAATCTGGAGAATACTAAAAAAGTTTATGGAATGATGTCCAATATTGATGAAAATATTGGAAGATTGATAAAAGAACTTGAAAATCTGGATGTGATGAAAAATACGGCAATCATTTTTTTATCAGATAATGGGCCTCAGCAAAACAGATACATGATGGGAATTCGTGGCAGAAAAGGGATGGGTTTGAGTTGTTCGATTTGAGTACAGATACCAGTTTAGAAAAATTAGAGAAATTTTCGAAATGATTAACATTCTTTGATTGAATAAAAACTCAATCTTAAAACATACCCTAACTATTTTACGCTAATATATTAGCTGTATTAGTCATTTTTAATTATGTCAGGATAATATTTTATCCAAATATAATGTACTCATTAGAACCAACCCCATTGCTTGTTAAGGAAAACCTTGATAAAGTTAAAAAACTGTTTACAGAATAACCAATGACCTGTATCAATAAATTATTCGTATCGTTGCTTCTCGGAGGAAATAGCTTTGAAGTCGGTGAAATAGTGTTTTCCAATCAAAAGATCTATTTCAGGTACAATGCCGATTTTCTGAAAACCGCTGTAAAATGAATGTTAAAAAATCACTTCCTGCAAATATAAATTAAATGTCCCTTTAATCAAGAATTTGCGGTATCATCAATAAAATTTAAATTGTATATTGCGCTTCAAACAGTCCAATCATAAATTAAATAATGCCATACAATAACCGGGATGACC
>JAHEYS010000128.1:0-12211 GCA_023251475.1 Prolixibacteraceae bacterium | reverse complement strand
ATAAATTAAATGTCCCTTTAATCAAGAATTTGCGGTATCATCAATAAAATTTAAATTGTATATTGCGCTTCAAACAGTCCAATCATAAATTAAATAATGCCATACAATAACCGGGATGACCGGTAAGGGATAATTAAACCTGAAGAAAAAAATGAAAAAATTTGGTCAAATCCTGAATATCGCCTGTATATCAATTTCCAGCATAACGATTATCCTGTTCATGTTGATCTCCTGGAACCTTATTCAGGTAGATCCGTTGCTTTTCACCCTATTCAGGATCTTTAATGTATCACTGTTTTTAATTTATGCTTTTAGAAGCAGGTCATTAACCATCTGGATATTGGTCAGTATCGTTGCCGGAGCTGAGTTTGGGCACGATGTTCCGGAAATTGCCAAAAACATGCAGTTTTTAAGTGACATCTTTCTGCGGTTAATCAAAACCATTATAGCACCATTAATCTTTGCAACCCTTGTAAACGGGATAGCAGGCCACAATGATTTAAAACTGATTGGCAGGCTGGGATGGAAATCGATTCTCTATTTTGAAATTGTTTCAACAATTGCTTTGTTTATTGGTCTACTGGCGATTAACATTAGTAAAGCCGGAACAGGGGTTGTATTGCCGGCAGTGGCAAACGCCCCTGAAGCTGCAGTGAAAGCGCATTCATGGTCAGGTTTCCTGATGAATATGTTTCCTGAGAATATTGCCAAATCGGTATTTGACGGAAATATTCTCCAGGTGGTGGTCTTTAGCATTATTTTCGGTATTGCCGTAGCCAGACTTAGCGACCAATACCGGGGGACAATGTTGAGGTTTACGGGTAGTCTGGCTGAGGCCATGTTTAAATTTACCCACATCATCATGTATTATGCCCCCGTGGCTGTCTTTGCAGCCATTGCCTTTACCATCGGACAACTGGGGCTCGATGTCCTGGCATCGCTGTTAAAATTACTGGCCACTTTATATGTTGCACTTCTTGCTTTTCTTTTACTGGTAATCTTTCCGCTTGTTATACTATTAAAAATCCCGTTTCAGAAATACCTTGCGGCGATAAGCGAACCTGCCTCCATCGCCTTTGCCACCGCCAATTCCGAATCAGCATTACCCGCTGCGCTGGAGTGCATGGAACGGTTTGGTGTACCGCGCGAAATTGTCGCTTTTGTAATACCTACAGGATATAGCTTCAACCTGGATGGTACTTCCCTTTATTTGTCGCTGGCATGTGTTTTTGTTGCCCAGGTTGCAGGGATTGATCTTTCAATCGGACAGCAGGTGGCGATGTGTTTTGTTTTAATGCTAACCAGCAAGGGGGTTGCCGGTGTTTCAAGGGCATCTCTTGTTGTATTGCTCGGCACCTTATCAAGTTTCGGACTTCCGACAACACCCGTGTTTTTAATACTGGGAATTGATGTATTGATGGATATGGCACGCACCACCGTTAATGTAATCGGAAATTGTACGGCTACAATCGTAATGGCCAAATGGGAAAATGCTTTTGATAAGGAGAAAGCTGAGAATTTTACAAATGAGATTTAAGTTCTTTTCTAGCAGATTATAACATCAAATCACTTTTTTTATCTATTTTTTTCGTATATTCGGTAAAATGATATTTATTCTGTTTTTAACCTGATTTCTTTAATCAAAAAATTAAAAATTATGAGTACAGATCAAACCGGACACGAACAAAATGTAGTCAACCTTGGAGTTATCCTCAACTCGGTTTCCACATTTGAAGAGAAGTACAATCCATCCCAAAAGGACCTTACCATAGCGGGATTGACACAAATTAAATCAGACGGTGAAAAGGTAAACGCCGCCGTGACTTCTGCAGAAAATGTCTTTAAAAATTCCATTTCTGCACGTACCACCTCCTTTAGCCATCTCGACATTTTTATTACCCGCATCATCAATGCACTGCGAATTTCAAGGGCGCCGGAACAGACAATTCTCCAGGCAGAATCCATCGTGCGGGAACTTAGGGGTAAAAGGGCAGTTGCAAAATCTGCCGTGCCGGAACAGGTAGCTGATAATGAAAATATAAAGGAGATCAGGCAAATTACGCTGCATAACTCGAACATGGACAGGAAAATAGAAAACTTTAACAAATTAATCCAGTTTGTGGCCGGTGTACCGGAATATAAACCCAATGAAACCGATATCTCAGTAACAGGTTTGAATAACAAATTAGCTGAACTTAAATCGCTAACCGCGGGTTATTTGGCCGCTAATGCGGCGCTCGATTCTGCCCGTTTGGAACGCAATACCATTTTATATTCCAAAAATACCGGATTAGTAGATGTTGCATTAGATGTAAAGTTGTATGTCAAATCGGTTTTTGGAGCCAAAAGTCCACAGTACAAAGGGATCAGTGCTATTGTATTTTCAAAATTCAATATCAGACTGTAAGGTATAGGTATCTTGTTTTTTGCAATTAGCGGAATTCTTTTGTCAGTCAAGATTCTGTAACCGCAAAATCCTGCCAAATAATTCCCTGTCTCAGATTTCCAATTCAGGCAGGGAATTTTAATTCACCTGATTAAACAACAAAAACAGCCAATCACTGAAAAGTGAGCATGGTTTACAGATTGATCAGAATGCATGATGGGTGAGTCAGAATGCTTCACGGAGTTGTCAGACCCCATGATGGATGAGTCAGAACGCTTCACAGATTTGTCAGACCCCATGATGGGTGAGTCAGCACGCTTCACAGATTTATCAGAACCCACCATGGGTGAGTCAGAACGCTTCACAGATTTAACAGACCCCACCATGGATGAGTCAGAACGCTTCACAGATTTGTCAGAAACATCTGCGCATTTGTCAGAACGCTTCACGGATTTGTCAGGAAACATAGTGACCGTTAGACGGATCATGATTTGGATATGTTACCGTAGACTTAAAAAATCAGATGGTTCTTCCGGGATAAACGGTCAGGGCTACCCTGAGGCATTCAACAGCTTGTTTCAGGTCATTAATATTAAGTACATAAGCAACCCGAACCTCATTTTTGCCAACCCCTTTGGTCGAATAAAATCCGGAGGCCGGCGCCATCATTACCGTTTCATTTTCATATTCAAAGTCCTCAAGCATCCACTGGCAGAATTTATCACTATCATCAATGGGCAGCCTGACAATCGAATAGAAAGCTCCCATTGGCATTGGCGAATAAACACCGGGAATTCCGTTCAGTGCATTAATAAAGTAGTTCCTGCGATCTAAATATTCATTATAGACAGCCTCCATATATTCGGGCGGCGAATCAACAGCAGCTTCAGCAACCACCTGACCCAGCATGGGAGGACATAAACGTGCCATCGCAAGTTTGAGAATCGATTTGATAATCAGTTTATTCTTCGAAACCAGAGATCCTATCCTGATTCCGCATGCGCTGAAACGTTTGGATACCGAATCGATCATGATGACATTTTCGTCAATCCCTTCAAGTTCAAGTACCGAATGGTGGGTCTTGCCGTCATAAACAAACTCACTGTAAACCTCGTCTGAGATCAGGTAAAGATCATATTTGATAATCAGCTCTCTGAGCTTCTTCAGTTCCTCCCTTGTATAAACATATCCGGTCGGATTGTTGGGATTGCAGATAAAGATCCCCTTGGTCCGGGGATTTATCAACTCCTCAAATTCATCTATAGAGGGAAGTTTGAATCCATTCTCAATACTCGAGGTAATGGGGCGGATCACAACATCTGTCGCGATTGCAAATGAGAGATAGTTGGCATAAAAAGGTTCGGGAATAATAATCTCATCTCCGGGATTAAAACAAACCATAAAGGCAAATGAGATCGCCTCGGACCCCCCTGTTGTAATCAGGATCTCCCCCGGATCTACTTCCAGGTTACGGTCGCGGTAATATTGAGCCAGTTTTTTACGGTACGAATCGTTACCAAAGGAGTGTCCGTAAGGAATCAGTTCAAAATCAAAATTTCTGATCCGTTCAATGGCATGCGGGGGGGTTTTGATGTCGGGCTGACCGATATTAAGGTGATAAACCTTCCTTCCAAGGGCCTTCGCTTTTTCAGAGTAAGGCACTAATTTGCGAATTGCTGATTCGGGTAAAAACTCTCCCCTGTTCGAAATTTTAGGCATTCTTTTAATTCATTGTTGACCGGGGGCAAAGATACGATTATAATTATTCATTTTTTTAGTGCCTTTGCTTTCTTTTCGTTAAGTTTTGACAGGGAAAAAGTGAAAATATCACCAAATAGACCACGTTTGGTTTCAAATGGAAATATTTATAAAACTAATTGAATATATGGACTTTAGTCATATATTTTATTGTTTGGTTTGGCTATTTTTGGGCAATAAAATTTATCCATCATGATTATAGGTGTACCAAAAGAGATTAAAAATAATGAGAACCGCGTGGCGCTTACCCCGGCAGGAGCTGCGGAACTGGTAAAAAGGGGTAACGAAGTTTACGTTCAGGCAACAGCTGGCAATGGCAGTGGTTTTGCCGATTCTGAGTACGTGACTGCAGGGGCAGAAATTCTCCCTTCAATCGGAGATGTATATGCCATTGCAGATATGATTATGAAAGTAAAAGAACCTATTGAGTCGGAATATAATATGATTCGTGAAGGTCAGCTGGTTTATACCTACTTTCATTTTGCCTCCTCCGAACCGCTTACCATGGCAATGATCGGGCGCAAAGCAGTATGTCTGGCCTATGAGACGGTGGAACTCGACGACCGTTCACTCCCGCTGCTGATCCCCATGTCAGAGGTGGCAGGACGCATGTCAATACATGAAGGGGCCAAATACCTCGAGAAGACATTTGGTGGTCGCGGAATGTTGCTGGGTGGGGTACCCGGGGTCCTTCCTGCCAAAGTCCTGATCCTTGGCGGAGGAATAGTCGGAACAGAAGCGGCCAAAATGGCTGCCGGTCTTGGCGCAGATGTAACCATCATGGACATCAGCCTTCGTCGGTTGAGATACCTCGACGATATCATGCCTGCCAATGTAAAAACTATGATGTCAAATGATTATAATATCAGATCGCAGGTAAAATTTAGCGATGTAATTGTTGGTGCGGTGCTGATTCCAGGTGCAAAAGCACCTTATCTGATCACCAAGGATATGCTCAAGACAATGAATCCGGGAACAGTACTGATCGATGTCGCTGTTGACCAGGGTGGATGCATCGAAACCACCATTCCCACAACTCACGACCATCCTACCTATGTGATCGATGATGTTATTCACTACACTGTTGCCAATATGCCCGGAGCAGTGCCGCGAACTTCTACTATCGCGTTAACCAATGCCACATTGCCATACGCGATAAACCTGGCTGCAAAAGGTTGGAAAAGAGCCTGTACCGAGGATATATCCCTTAAAAAAGGGTTGAATATCGTAAACGGAAAAGTTGTTTACAAAGGTGTTGCTGAAGCTTTTGGCATTACCTATTATGACGTGAATGAGGTGCTGAGATAAACGCTGATCCCTGAATTAAAAAAAGGCCTTCCGGAATCAATTATCGGGAAGGCCTTTTTTTATATTCAAATCAGTGTATCACATCCTAACACAATTGAGGTATTGACCAATTAGTTCATCGACGATTTAAAAGATAACAGCCGCTCTTCAAGCATCTTTATCTTCTCTTCAGCATCTGACTGTTTTTTACGTTCCAGATCAACAACCTGTGCCGGGGCGCTGTTCATAAAACGCTCATTCCCTGTTTTTTTCCTGACTGATTCGAGAAAACCAATTGTATATTTAAGCTCATCCTCTATTTTCACAACCTCATCCTTCACGTTAACCAGTTCACCTAACGGAATATAAAAAGCCGAAGTATTGACCCTGAATGAAATAGCCCCCTCCACCTCCTGACCGGTCTCCTGAAGTTCGGAAAGATTTCCGATCTTGATGAGGATCGTGTTGTATTCAGGGAGATATCCCTTCTCTCCGGGAACAATAAACATTTTTAACTGCTCTTTATTGGCAATCTCTTTCTCCTTGCGAATGGCCCGGATACCGGTAATGGCCTCTTTGATCAGCTCGAACTTTTCGCAGATCTGATTCTGATGAGAAACCGGTTTTGGCCATGACGATATCATGATCGAATCACCATGCCTCCGCTCTTTGAGTAAATGCCAAATCTCTTCTGAGATAAACGGCATAAAAGGGTGCAAAAGACGTAATACTTCATCGAACAGTTCATTTACTTCCCCGTAACTCTTTGCATCAATAGGTTGCTGATAAGCCGGCTTAATGATCTCCAGCAACCAGCCGGAGAACTCATCACGGATAGTGTTATATATGGTCATTAAGGCATCGTTGAGCCTGTATTTATCAAAATGGTCGTCCATTGTCACGATCACTTCACTCAATTTAGCTTTGAACCACTCAATTCCAAGTCTTGAATGTTCAGGTTGAGGTAGCTCAGTATCGACTTCCCACCCTTTGATAAGTCGGCACGAGTTCGAGATCTTCGAACTGAAGTTGCGTCCCTGCTCGGTCAGCGACTCATCAAAAAGGATATCATTCCCGGCAGGGGAGCAAAATAACATCCCTACCCTGACACCATCAGCGCCATATTTGGCAATCAGATCGAGCGGATCGGGGGAATTGCCCAGTGATTTTGACATCTTACGACGCAGTTTATCACGCACAATCCCGGTAAAATAGACATTCTTAAATGGAAGCGTACCCCGGTATTCGTAACCTGCGATGACCATCCTGGCTACCCAGAAGAAAATTATTTCGGGAGCCGTTACCAGGTCATTGGTTGGATAGTAATAATTAATCTCCTTATTATCAGGATGATTTATACCATCAAAAACCGATATCGGCCAGAGCCATGAGGAAGCCCAGGTGTCGAGTACATCCTCATCCTGTCGAAGATCACGGATGGAAAGCTGATCATTTCCGCTCTTTTGGCGCGCCAGATCAACAGCTTTTTCTTCGCTGTCAGCTACCACAAACGAACCATCTTCGAGGTAATAAACCGGGATACGGTGCCCCCACCAGAGCTGCCGTGATATACACCAATCCTTGATGCTCTCCATCCAGTGACGGTAGAGATTTTTAAATTTAGCGGGATAAAACCTGATCTGATCATCCTCAACTGCCGAGGCAGCTGGTTTTGTGATATCACTCATTTTCAGGAACCACTGTGCCGAAAGCTTTGGTTCTATCGGAACATCGGTACGTTCCGAATAGCCCACTTTATTATTATAGTCCTCAATTTTCACAAGATTACCTGCAAGCTCAAGCATCGGTATGATCTGTTTCCGTGCTTCAAACCGGTCAACGCCAATAAGAAGCTGTGCTTTTTCACTTAAAGTCCCGTCGTCATTAAAAGTATCGATAACCTCAAGGTGATGGCGCAATCCGATCTCGTAGTCATTGATATCATGTGCAGGGGTGATTTTTAAACATCCTGTACCGAATTCTATATCAACATATTCATCCAAAATAATTGGGACCAGCCGATTTACCAGCGGGACAAAAACCTTCTTTCCGGCAAGGTGACTGAACCGTTTATCATTAGGATTTACGCACACCGCCGTATCACCCAAAATGGTTTCAGGGCGTGTGGTGGCAACTGTGACATATTCATTTTCGGTATTCTCTATTTTGTAACGGACATAGTAGAGCTTCGATTTCTCCTCTTTATAGTTGACCTCCTCGTCGGATAACGCCGTTTTGGCAGCCGGATCCCAATTGACCATACGCACCCCACGATAGATTAGCCCCTTGTTATAGAGGTCAACAAACACTTTAATCACCGATTCGGAGCGGATTTCATCCATGGTGAAACAGGTTCTTTCCCAATCACACGAAGCCCCCAGCTTTTTCAGCTGTTCAAGGATAATACCGCCATGTTTGTGGGTCCATTCCCAGGCATGGGCAAGAAATTCATCGCGGGTCAGGCTCTCTTTTGAAATTCCTTCCTTGCGTAATTTATCAACCACCTTGGCTTCTGTGGCAATTGATGCATGATCAGTACCGGGCACCCAGCAGGCATTTTTTCCCTGCATACGGGCACGACGAACCAAAATATCCTGGATAGAATTGTTCAGCATATGCCCCATATGGAGAACACCCGTCACATTAGGCGGGGGAATTACAATCGTATACGGTTCACGCTCATCAGGTACGGAGTGGAAAAAGTTTTGATCCATCCAGTATTTATACCACTTATCCTCAACTATCGAAGGATCGTACTTGCTTGGAATTTCCATCATTATCAGCTCTTTTATGATTCAAAGTAATGGTTAAACGGATACCGGACATTCAGTCCCATTTAATCAGGACACAAAAATAGGAAAAACAAAAGAAATGGAAAGGATAACGGGACAAGAATCGGATCGATAGCGAGGGATTACCCTTTCAATCCAACCCATGAACGATAAATCAAATTTTAAATAAAGAATTAGCAATCACTGATTAAAAAAAATATTGTTCCGACACATTTGGTTACTTTTGCAATTCAATAAATATCTAGTCTATGCATCAGCCGGGAAAAGCCCCTTTCGCTCCATATTATCAATTGATTAATGAAATCGACAACTTATGTGAATCTCTTGAAGAAAAACATAAGCAACATATGAACTGTAAGAAAGGATGCGACCTTTGCTGTATGGCGATCTCTGTTTTTCCCGTTGAATTCTATGCAATTAAGGGAGAACTGGACAAACAGGTCACGGGTGATTTGCCAGTTCCTGAAAATGTTGACGATTGCCGTTTTTTAGTCGGGCACAGTTGTACAATTTATTCATCACGACCGGTAATTTGCAGGACACATGGTTTGCCATTGCTGTATAGGAGTCTGGAAGATGATGAACAATTTGAATTATCCTGCTGTGAATTGAATTTCACCAAATTTGATCTCGAAGATTTCAACGGGGAAAATACCTACCCGATGGACCGGATAAACAGTCAGCTTTACATGATCAATAAGAATTTTGTCGCAGATTTTGAGGGTGGCAGGTTTTCGGAGCAGGAGAGGATTCCTCTCTCAGACTTAATTTCGTTCCAAGCGGGCAATTTGTAATTATTGCTACTGGCGGTTAGCAACTGGTATTTGCATTTCTGAATGTTATTAAGCCGTTAATTCGTACTGATTCATAACCGGTCTGCATCTTTTTTAATTATTTTTGTTAATGAATTGAGATTGAAAATTCTTTATAATAAATTGCTTATTATTTTAATAATCATATAGATATATTTATCATGTCAGAATTTATTTATCAAAAACCTTTCCCGGTAAAGAAAGACACCACAAAGTACCGGTTGCTTACCAAAGATTTTGTTTCAACAATCGAGGCAGATGGCCGAAAAATTCTCAAGGTTGCACCCGAGGGGCTTGAATTGCTTGCCAAAGAGGGCTTTGCGGATGTTTCATTTTATCTGAGGGAAGCGCATCTTGAGAAACTGGCCACTATTTTGAAAGATGGGGAAGCGAGCGACAACGATATTTTTGTTGCCTATACGATGTTGTTAAATCAGGTTGTCGCTGCAGAGGGTGAACTTCCAACCTGTCAGGATACGGGTACCGCCATCGTTCTTGGGAAGAAGGGAGAAAATGTCTGGACTGGTGGTGATGATGCAAAATATTTATCCAAAGGCATTTACGAAACTTATCTTAACCGCAATCTCCGTTATTCGCAGGTTGTTCCGTTTACGATGTTTGAAGAGAAGAATACCGGCACCAATCTTCCTGCTCAAATAGATATTTACGCCACCGAAGGGAACAGTTATGAATTTCTTTTTGTAACAAAGGGTGGTGGTTCCGGAAACAAGACTTTTCTTTATCAGCAGACCAAATCGTTACTCAATGAGGAGAACCTTACCAAATTTATCAGAGAGAAGATTAAAGATATTGGGACTGCTGCCTGTCCCCCCTATCATCTGGCAGTTGTCATTGGAGGTACCTCTGCTGAAGCAAACCTGTCTACCGTAAAAAAGGCCTCCGCAGGATATCTTGATCATTTACCAACCGAAGGAAATATTGGAGGACAAGCATTCCGTGACCTGGAATGGGAAGAAAAAATCACTAAAATTTGTCGTGAAAGCGGAATCGGGGCTCAGTTTGGCGGGAAATATTTCGTTCATGATGTTCGTGTCATCCGTTTACCGCGTCATGCAGCTTCCTGTCCCGTTGGGATCGGGGTAAGTTGTAGTGCAGACCGTAACATCAAGGCAAAGATTACCGAAGAGGGAATTTTTCTCGAAGTGCTTGAGCGTGACCCAGCCAGGTTCCTTCCCAAAAAGGCGCCGTTTATGCAACCTGCCGTTGATATCGATCTTGACCGGCCAATGGAAGAGGTGCGTAAGGAACTTTCGAAATATCCTGTAAAAACGCGGTTGAATCTTAAAGGGACACTGATTGTTGCCCGTGATATTGCCCATGCACAGATTAAAGAGATGATTGATGCCGGAAAGCCAATGCCGGAGTATTTCAAAAATCATCCTGTTTATTATGCAGGTCCGGCAAAAACGCCTAAAGGGATGGCTTCCGGCAGTTTCGGACCTACCACAGCCGGACGAATGGATAGTTATGTTGATCTTTTTCAGGAACTTGGCGGTTCGATGATCATGCTGGCCAAAGGTAACCGTTCGCAACAGGTGACCGATGCGTGTAAAAAACATGGAGGTTTCTACCTCGGGTCTATCGGCGGACCTGCGGCAATTTTGGCAAAAGAAAGCATTAAATCTGTGGAGATCGTTGATTTCGAAGAGCTGGGTATGGAAGCGGTAAGAAAGATTTATGTTGAGAATTTCCCTGCTTTTATTATTGTGGATGACAAAGGGAATGATTTCTTCGCGGAGTTAAAATAGTTTACATCCTCTCCGGAACATCAATCCCAAGCAGGGAAAATCCGTTTTTGATGGTTTGACCAATTGTCCTTGCCAGTAAAAGTCTAAATTTACGTACCTGCTCGTCAGGTTCATTCATAATAGTAATATCGTGATAGAATTGGTTAAACTCCTTCACAAGTTCGTAAACAAAATTGGCAACAAGGGCAGGACTGTGATTTTGGCCGGCTTCCTGTACGACCTCGGGGAACGAACTAAGCACTTTAATCAAAGCGCTCTCTTTATCGTTCAGGGAAATTTCCGGGACACGGGCAGGAATTTCAATCCCTGCGTCGGTTGCTTTCCGTAAAACGCTCTGAATCCGGGCATAGGTGTACTGGATAAATGGTCCGGTATTACCGTTAAAATCGATCGATTCTTCGGGATTAAAGAGCATTGTCTTCTTCGGATCGACTTTCAGGATAAAATATTTGAGAGCGCCCAGCGCTACTGTTCTGTAAATCCGCTCTTTCTCCTCATCGGAATAACCATCCAGTTTTCCAAGCTCCTCGGAAACTTTGCGGGCAACTTCAATCATTCCTGCAACAAGATCATCTGCATCCACGACCGTTCCTTCACGTGATTTCATTCTCCCCTGTGGAAGTTCCACCATGCCGTACGAAAAATGATAAAGATCCTTCCCCCATTTATAACCTAATTTGTCAAGCAGCAACGACAAGACCTGAAAGTGATAATTTTGCTCATTTCCAACTACATAAATCATGTGATCGATCGGAAAATCGGAGTAACGTATCTTTGCAGTTCCAATATCCTGAGTCATGTAAACCGAGGTTCCATCCGAGCGGAGCAGTATTTTACGGTCGAGACCATCATTTTCAAGATTGGCCCAGACAGACGTATCGTCCATCTGTTCGAAAATACCCTCTTTTACGCCACGCAGCACTTCATCGCGTCCTATAGTATAAGTATCTGATTCGTAATATATTTTATCGAAATCAACCCCCAATGTTTTGTAAGTTTCATCAAACCCGGCATAAACCCAGCCGTTCATCCGTTGCCAGAGCTGCCTTGTTTCAGCATCATTTGCTTCCCATAATCTAAGCATTTCGCGCGCCTCATTGATGATTGGTGATTTCTCCTTTGCCTCATCATCACTCATCCCTTCACCGATCAACCCGGCAATCTCTTTCTTAAAAAGCTGGTCGAATTTCACATAGTATTCACCTACCAGATGATCCCCCTTCTTTCCCGAAGAATCAGGTGTTTCACCGTTACCCAACTTCTTCCAGGCCAGCATCGATTTGCAGATATGAATACCCCGGTCATTCACAATATTTGTTTTCACCACCTTACTACCATTTGCCTTCATGATCTCGCTAATGGAATAACCCAAAAGATTGTTCCTGATATGCCCAAGATGAAGCGGCT
>JAHEYS010000387.1 GCA_023251475.1 Prolixibacteraceae bacterium | reverse complement strand
ATAGGCAGTATGCTAAAGATGAGATGAATATGAAACAGCTTTTTACTGAAGCCATGGAACGTGAGCATCAACAATATGCCGAATTTGCAAAGCTGGCAAATTACCAGACGCCGATAAAAAAACCTGAGATAAACTGGTTGAAAAAGTAATTAAATTTAATAGGATTGTATTCGATCTATATCTATTTACTAATCATTTACTAATCAATAGCTAACCTATGAGAACAAGGTGTAAGGAGCTCCTTCTAAGCGGTTTTTTGATAGTTTGTACAGTTTTAATTGCTCCGGCCAATAGTAAGTCGACCGTTAAAACTGACCGCGCTCGCCTGATCGTTCTTGCCGATATGGGTAATGAACCTGACGAGGAGCAGCAAATGATTCATCTTTTGATGTGTTCCAGTGAGTTTGATGTGGAGGGATTGATTGCTGTTTCGGGTAAATTTTTACGTCCCGAGTCGAAAGAAGTTTATAAACAGACACTTCATCCTGAATTATTCTATCGTCTTATTGATGGTTACGAAAAGGTGTACCCAAATTTAAAACTTCATTGCGAAGGGTGGCAAACACCCGAATATCTGCGAAGCATTGTAAGTACCGGTCAAATTGGATATGGCGTTGCCGCGACCGGCCGGGGAAAATCCAGTCCCGGCTCGGAGCTGATTATCAAAGCGGTTTCGAAGGCCGATCCAAGGCCGGTTCATATTGTAATAAATGCCGGCTCTAATTCACTGGCGCAGGCACTCATCGATTTTAGGACTTCACATACATTGGCAGAGGTGAATGCTTTTGTATCAAAGATTCGGGTTTATGAAAACCAGGCACAGGACGATGCGGGAGCCTGGATTTGTCATGAGTTTACGAATATTTTTTGGATCAGAAGTCTGAATCAGACCAGGTGTTTTGGTGGTTCGGGGGATAAAAACATGGGGCCCTGCAACTGGAAGCCTTATACTTATACCCCCGAAGGGCAGCATGAATGGGCACAAGAAAATATCATGACCAACCATGGGGCGCTTGGCGAACTTTACCCAAAGCGGATTTATGCATCAAAGCTGCATGTTATCGAAGGTGGCGGTACCATTCCGTGGCTTAGTCTGGTCACTCACGGACTTACTGACACCTCCGAACCAACCTGGGGTGGATGGAGCGGCCGTTTTTCAGGCGAAAAAATTCTTAATGTTCCTTCGCCCTATGCTGATGTGACCGCCGAAGAACAAAAATCTATACCATATTCATTATTTACTGACAAGGGAATCGTCGACAACTGGACAGATCCTGAAGATGGCAAAGTTTATAACGACCCGTTTACCCCTATTTACCATTGGCGAACAGCAATGTGGAACGATTTAAAAACAAGAATGGAGTGGTGTGTTCAGCCCTTCGGTAAAGCAAATCACTATCCGCACGCAGTTATAAACGGCAATTCGGGTGACGATATATTAAGAATATCAGCCAAACCAGGCGACGTACTTAAATTTACTTCCTCCGGTTCGGCCGATCCAGACAAGGACCCTTTGCGCTATTTGTGGTGGATATACCCGGAAGCTGGCAGAACTCCCTATAATAAGGAATTGCCAATAAAACATTCTACTTCCAAAAATATCAGACTAACAATTCCAATGGATGCGGCAGGCAAGGAGCTCCACCTGATACTTGAAGTTTGGGACAAAGGAAAGTTTGCCCCTTTGGCAGATTATCGCAGGGTTGTTATTTCGGTTGGACTACAAAAATTTTGAAATGCTAATTTGATTCATCAATTAAGAAAGAAAAAATTAAGTTATTATTAAAATCAAAAAACAGACGATGATAAAAAAAATTCTTGCTGCACTGATCTTCTCATTAAATTTAACCGCTCAGTCACAAACAGTGCCAACAGGGAAAAGATTGAAGGAGGTCAATCCCAATATTTTAATTGGGGCAACCCTCCAAACCGGAATGGTTGACACGAAGAATATTTTGTTTGCCGACTCAACGATTCAAACTGTTTTTAAGCGGGAATTTAATCTCGGACAAACGACCTGTTATCCTGCCTGGCATACCTGGATTGGCTTTAAAACATACGATTTTAAAGCTTTTAATCAAACCGTTAACTGGTTTGTGAGCAATCATATTCCTGTAGTGGCCCACTTATTGGCCGGTCCAGACAATTATTATCCCCAATGGTATAAAAACGCAACTTATGCAAAGGCAGAACTGGACACGATTTTGATCGATTTTATCCGTTCTGCTATCCTTTCAAATAATAATTCCGAAAAAGTCGACTATTGGAATGTTGTGAATGAATCAATCTGGCATAACGGTCATTATTATAATTCAAATGATAAGGATTTACGATGCAAATTACAGGAATTAGGGATGGAAATCGATAGGTCAGGACTTACCGGCGAGGCAAAAGTTCACGATATGCATCCTGTTTATATACGCAAAGCGTTTGAATATGCCCGGAAATATACCAATAAGAAACTGGAACTAAGGGATTATGGCGCTGAATTTTGGGGAACAACAAAATCAAAGGCCTTCTATCAGTTGGTGAAACATTTATTGAATTCGGGCACACCGCTCGATGCCGTTGGACTGCAAGGTCATTTCGATTTGTCAAAAACAAATGATTGGAGCAAGCTGAAACAAACGATTCAGGAATATAAAAAACTGGGTCTTGAAGTCTACATTTCGGAGCTTGACTTTGCCGATAAATTGAAAATCTGGACGCCTGAAAAGGCCGAACAGCAAAAAGAACAATATAAACTGATGATGCAGGCATTTGTAGAGGGTGGCGTCAAATGGGTGTCTTTCTGGGGTGTGCGTGATAATTGTAACAGATCCTGGTTATTTGACCAAAGTCCGCTCCTGTTTGGATACAATTTCAACCCGAAACCAGCCTATTATGGCGTTCAGGAAGGTCTGAATATAACCCACGGGAAAAGTCTATTTAATTAAATAATATATTTGAAAATGAGTATAAAAATAGTTTCAATTGTTGGTAGCTTGCTTGCGTTAAATGCAACCGCCCAGACCAATGTTGTACAAAAGCTTGAAAAGATTAAGAATGCGACCCCGCGGAATGTTATCTTCATTCTTACCGACGACCATCGGTATGATTTTATGGGATTTACGGGTAAAGTACCCTGGCTCGAAACGCCAAATATGGATAAACTAGCCTCCGAGGGAGCCTGGTTTAAAAATGCCTTCGTCACTACCTCGCTTTGTTCACCCAGCCGGGCTTCCATTTTAACCGGCATGTATTCGCATACCCATACCATCGTTGACAATCAGGCACCCGATCCCGGAAATCTGACCTTCTTTCCACAATATTTACAGGGAGCGGGTTATCAGACGGCTTTCTTTGGAAAATGGCATATGGGTAACGACACCGATGCGCCACGTCCTGGTTTTACTCATTGGGAAAGCTTCCGTGGTCAGGGGGAATATTACAATCCGGTCATGAATATCGATGGGAAACAGGTGATCTACAAAGATTCCACGTACATCACTGATCTTTTAACCGAACATACCATTAACTGGTTAAAGCAAAGGGATAAAACCAAACCGTTCTTCGTGTACCTGTCGCATAAGGCGGTGCATGCCGGTTTCCTCCCTGCCAAACGGCACAAAGGGAGATATAAAGATAAAAAATACACCCTACCTGTTACCTACGATCAGACAAAAACCGGGGCTTACCGCGACCTGAAATGGCCCGAATGGGTGGCTCAACAACGGATCAGCTGGCATGGCGTTGATTATATGTACAATAGTAATGCTGATATGAATACGATGGTTCAGGACTATTGTGAAACCTTGCTCGGTGTTGACGAAAGTATCGGATCGGTGATGGATTACCTGAAAAAAGAGGGACTTGACGAATCGACTTTGGTGATATACATGGGAGACAATGGCTTTAGCTGGGGCGAACATGGATTGATTGACAAGCGCCATTTTTACGAAGAGTCGGTGAAAGTCCCTTTTCTTGTGCGTTGTCCGGAGATATTCAAAGGGGGTAAAGTCATTACCAAAATGGTCCAGAATGTTGATATTGCCCCAACATGCCTCGAATTGGCAGGACTGAAGAAACCGGAAAATATGCCCGGATATTCTATCATCCAATTATTGAAAGGGGATGAAACGGGCTGGCGCGACCGTATTTTCTATGAATATTACTGGGAATACGAATTTCCGATGACACCCACCATGTTTGGAGTCCGTACCGACCAGTACAAATATATCCGTTACCAGGGCATCTGGGACCGCAATGAATTTTATGATATTCAGAACGATCCGAATGAAATTCATAACCTGATCGAAAACCCCGGACTCCAGCCGGTTATCAAAAAACATTTAATGGATTTGAATGACTGGATGGAAAAAACCGATGGCCTGAAAATTCCGCTGAAGAAAAACAGTAATTATCGGAATACCGATTTTAAACATCAAAAACAATATTAATAAAAATGAATCTAAAAAATTTAATTGCAATGTTCGGTGTAATTGTAATGATTACAACTTATTCTACAGTTTTATCTGCAAAAGGGAGAGATGGTTTTGAAAATCTCTTCAATGGGAAAAACTGGGAGGGATGGAATTTGAAAATCAGATCGGGGGATGCTGAGATGGCAAAAAAAGTGTATGCCATCGAAAACGGAATGGTACATGTATTCAAAGATTTTCCGGATTCTATCGACTTGAATACGGATAAGAACTTAACTCATGGACTATTCTATACGAAAAAAAAATACAGCAAATTTATCTTTAGATTTGAATACAAGTGGGAAAAAAAAATTGCCAATAATTTCAAACAATTTCAATATGATGCCGGAATGTATTATCATGTTTATAATGACGCCATCTGGCCTCAGGGAATCGAATTTCAGGTAAGGTATGATCATATTAAAAAAATCAATCATACTGGAGATTACTGGGCTTCGGGAACTTCTTTTCAATGGTATGCAGGGGAAGATGGAAAATTTCTATTGCCAGAAGATGGTGGAAAAGAACAACCTATAAAAAAGGGAGAACACCTTGCCCTTGCAAATGCAAAATTTAATGCTCTGAACAACAAATGGAATAAATGTGAAATAATAGTTATGGCTGATAAATATTCCATACACAAATTAAATGGTAAACATGGCTACCCGATTAAGTCAAAGCGAAGGAATCATCGGGTTGCAATCGGAAACCGCCGAAATCTATTACCGAAATATCGAAATAAAGGAATTGGATGAGATTATTCCAATAGAAAGATTTCTAAAATAAATATTTTTAAATAGAAATAATGTTAAAAAAAGCAAAGCCTTTTATATTTTTATTCGTTATTATCCTTTTTATACCGTCGCTAAGAGCAACTAGTCAGCAATTTGCGAATTTCCAATGGAAAACGCTGAAATGCCAGGGTGAACCGGTTGCACGTCATGAAGCCGCATTTATTGAGGCAGGAGGCAAGTTCTTCTTGATGGGTGGCAGGCGTATCCAGGAAGTATCCATTTTTAATCCTAAATCAAATACCTGGACAAGTGGCGCCAAACCACCCGTAGAACTTCATCATTTTGAGGGATTTTCATATAAGGGGGATATCTACGCGGTGGGAGTACAAACGGGTCCCTATCCACATGAAAAGTCTCTGGCCGAAACATATATTTACAAACCTACAACCAATACATGGGTAAAAGGTTTTAACCTTCC
>JAHEYS010000386.1 GCA_023251475.1 Prolixibacteraceae bacterium | reverse complement strand
GCATATGTCATGGTTACTGCTGCCAGCCCTCTGTTTAACGGGAATACAGACTATGCGGGTATTGTTGACAATCGTAACGTTCAGATATTCTCCACAAATAAAACGGATCAGGAAAAGTTGAAAAGATGGATCGATGCTGCAGCTGCCTGCAAAGACGCGATTGACTTTCTTGAAGCACAAGGACGTACACTGTACTATTTTGACAAGGAACCTTTACTTTCTGACGAGACAAAAGTCAAACTTAGCATCCGGGGGGCTTTTACAGAAAACTGGAACAAGGAAATTATCTGGGCTAATCCTAATTGCTGGATAAAAAACAGTGGCGATATAGCGGCATATAGTTGGCCAAGAGCCTTAATATCCGGGTCATCGGTAGCGACCCATACTGCCCGGGTTAATGTACCTCTGGGATTTACAGAAAAATTCTATTCCAAAAATGGTGTGCCTATTGATGAGGATATTAACTATAATTATAACAGCCGGTATAATTTGCGAACGGCTGTATCGACGGAGAAATACTACATCAAAACGGGTTACATAACAGCCGGGGTGAATTTCGACCGTGAGCCCCGATATTATGCCGATCTGGTATTTGACGGAGGTGTCTGGTACGGGGCAGGATTTCTTGATGAAGAAAATCCGATGTATGCAAGAATGAAACTTAAAGATAATGCCGGTAGCTTCTATTTGGGTGGGCATAATTTAACCGGGTATTCCGCTAAAAAAGTGAACCACTATAAAACAACAGTCACTACATCTGTAAGCTCGGTTCCTTATGCCTGGCCGGTGATACGAATGGCTGATCTTTATTTACTTTATTCAGAAGCACTGAACGAAGCTGGTGGTGATAAAACCGATGTTCTTCAATATGTTGACAAAGTGCGTGAACGTGCGGGACTCAATGGCGTAGATTGGTCGTGGCGCGTTTACTCCAAAAATCCTGCAAAACCAGCAACAAAGGAGGGTCGCCGTGAGATTATTCAGCGTGAACGCACAATAGAGCTGGCATTCGAAGGGCAGAATTACTGGGATTTGCGTCGTTGGAAAACCGCATATGAAGAACTGAATAAACCGATTACCGGCTGGTCAGTTTACAATGACACTGAAGCGAAATATTATGTACCTACGACATTATTGCAACCCTATTTCAGAATGAGAGACTACTTCTGGCCGATAAAAACCGTTGAAATACGTAAAAATGGAAATCTTGTTCAAAATTATGGTTATTAAACCGATAAATGTTATCAAAAAGCTTATTAATCATTTATAATCATGAAAACAACATTAGCTAGATTACTTAAACTAATTATTGGGGTAGCACTATTCTCAGCTTGCGGGAGAGCCGACATGAATAACCCTATTGGGACCAATAGTGCTGTTCCTGAAAAAGTTACAGTTACCAATGTTACCAATATAAATGGTGGTGCTATTATCGAGTATCAGGTGCCTAATGATAATAATGTGTGTTATATCGAAGCCGTGTATGAAATTAAAGGTAAAAAGACTAAAACCATTAGCTCGTTTTACTCCCAATCGTTGACACTGGAAGGGTTCCCGGAAGCAAAGGAGTATTCTGTTCTACTTTATACAGTAAGTAATTCTGATATACGTTCCGAGCCTGTTAACATCAAGGTAAGTCCTACCACTCCACCTTTTGCCGCAGTTGCTCAAAGCCTGTATATCAAATCGATCTTCGGCGGAGTTAAGGCGATGTTTGAAAATCCCACAGCTGCCTATCTGCAAATCGCATTTTTTGAGAAAAACGAAGTGAATAAATGGGAAGAGTTACAAACTGTCTATACATCAATGAAGAGTGGCTTTTTTTACGTCAGGGGGCTGGAGGCCGTGGAGAAGACCTTTGCCGTCGTATGCAGAGATCATTGGCAGAATATTTCCGACACTGTTTTGATTAAAGCCACTCCGCTATACGAAGAACTTGCAGACTGGAAGAAATTCAAGAGCAATCCGCTGCCCACAGATATTACCTTTGAACTTCCCTTACTTGGACAAAAGGTTTATCACACAGGCGCCCCAGATGCGACAGATGTTGAGATTATGTGGAATGGTGAGGCTAAGGCGCCGTTTAAGGCTGCAAAGAATGTCTTTTTCCAGAATATTGTAACTGGACTCTCTTGTTCAGGTCTCCCAAGCAGTATTACCATCGATCTGGGCAGGCCCTATACCATCAGCCGCTTTGTCTGGTGGCCCCGTCAAAGCACCAATCTTACAAATGTGGTTTATACGCATCTCTATTCAAATACCCACCCCAAAATTTTTCAATTATGGGGGAGCAACAGCCCTTCACCGGATGGTTCCTATGATACGTGGAAGTTAATTGGCACCTATGAGTCTTTCAGACCGTCGGGTAACACAACACCTGGTGATGCAAATAGCACCGAAGAAGACAGAAAAACGGTGCTAACTGGTGAGAGCTTTGATATGCCGGAAGATATTGCTTCTTATCGGTACATCAGATACAAGGTTTTTTCAACCTGGGGTTCTCAGGCTTATTGGGCAGCCACTGAGTTACAGTTCTATGGTAGTCCGAACTGAGAACTGCCCAATGACTGAAAATAAAAAAGATGAAGATTATTTATTGAAATAACACTGATAAAATGAAACAGATAATTGGATTTATAGTCCTAATTTTATCCGTCATATTACTTGGATGTAATCCGATGGATAGCACCTATTCTGGGTTTCTCTCCAGTGGGGTCAACACTTATGCCGGAAAAGCCGATTCAGTGAAAGCACATTCTGGCAGAAACCGTATCCTTATCTCCTGGAAACCCATTACTGACCCCCGGGTTACAGGTGGAAAAATATATTGGTCCAACAAAAAGGACAGTGTGGTATTTCCAATAACATCCAAGTTGGATACAACGGTTTTGATTAATGGTTTGAGCGAAGGTAATTATACATTTGACTTTTACACCTATGATAAAAGTGGTGCACGGTCTCTGAAAGTTGAAGTGGTCGGAATAGTTCTTGGTAGTAAATATGAAAGCGGACTTCCACTTAAATCGGTGAAAACCATTACGCTGACGAACAATGTAGCAACAATTACCTTCAACGCATTGACACATAAAGATTATATCTATCAGGAGATTACCTATACATCCTCACTTAGTCAAAGCAAGAAAACCCTACAGGTTGCAGCGGCTGTATCGCAGGTAGTTATTAATGACTATTCAGGTACAGAGTTCTTAAACAGAAGCGTGTTTAAACCCGGTGAATTTTCTCCTGACTTGTTTTATTCAACAGCCAAAACAGAATATACCCCAACTGTTCCCTTACTCAGTTATCCCGAAGCCGGAGCCACCGGAATCAGCTGTGCTCCGGAATTTGCATGGTACAATTCTGTAATGTTGGCAGATGCCACATATACCTTAGAGTATTCGGTCAATCAGTCGGTCTGGACATCTGTTGTCGCAACAAAAAGTGGTACACTTATCCCTAAAACGCTTTTAAACGCAAACACCATTTATTACTGGAGAGTGACTGCCAGCAAAAAAGGCTCTGAAAATCAGGTAAGTGCAATTAAAAGTTTTGCCACAGGTGAAAAAACAATTTATGCCGATGGTGAAGCAATGAAAGTACAATCGAACACATTGGGATCCAGACCTGTACGCCTGGCATTTACGGGTGACGGATTTTTGCAGAGCGATTATACTTATGGCGGGCTCTACGATAAATTTATCGATGAGGCGATTGCCGCATTTTTCTCCGTAGAGCCTTACAAATCGTACCGGCAATATTTTGAAATATGGAAAGTTGCCGCCTATTCAAACGAAAGCGGTATTTCAGAATCGGATAAGTCAATCAGCCTGTCAACAGCTTACGGCTCCAATTATACAGGAACAACAATAACCTGTTCTTCAGCCAGGATATTTGAATATATTAAGCATATTCCTAACGTTGATGACGCAGCTCTGACCAATATGACTACGATAGTCGTGCTGAATAAGAAGCGTCAGGGAGGTGTTTCCTACGTCACTGATGATTGCAAGAGTATTGCGCTTTGTCCGGTTTACCGTAGCTCATCCACAAGCACATTTGTCGACTTTACCAATATGATCATCAAACAGGGGGGAGGATTCTGTTTTGGCCTTCTGGCTGACGAAACCAGCACTTTATCCGGTATTATTCCTGCCGACCAGGCGACTAAGATGAAAGCAGAATGGGCTGCAGGCCGATCATTGAATGTTGACGTGACAAGTGATCCGGCTCAGGTCAGATGGGCACATTTTATCGGCCGTACTGGATATACCCGACCCGGGATAAATGAAGGTGCCTATGGATATAAAACAGGCATATACCGGAGTGAGATAACAAGTTGTATGACTAACGGACAACCCTATTTCAATGCAATAAGCAGAGAGCTGATTGTCAAAAGGATTATGAAAATTGCCGGCGAAACATATAACTTTGATACATTTATTCAAAAAGATGTCGCCAAAACCCCTTATGATTAAATACTAAGCACTTCGCGTACCATACATATTAACCTGAGTTCGATATTAAAAAAGAGAAAAATCACATATTTCGAACTCAGGTTAATAAGGGGGCTAATGCAAATAACGGGCAGGAATTCAAAATAAGTCCATATCATGTATGTGGCCGATACCTCAGGGTGTAAACAGTGCAAACCCTTATGGAATATAAAGCGCCACAATATAAGTTATTTCAATACATAGGTTATGACAAACAAATTACTTTGGATAATATGTTGCCTGATCTTAGGTGTGATTTCCTTATGAAATAAAAAGAAAAATGGCCAAGCCCATCCAGATAAAAAATAATGCGGGTTACTAAAAATACAGTTTTATCATAATTTTAAAATCCAAATCAATTAAATGAAAAGAATAGCGATACTATTAATCCTTTTTAGTTTTTCCTTATTGAGCTATGCCCAGGTAGAAAAAAGCGACAAATGTTTTAGTAAGAAATACATAAAAAAGTCTATAATTAAAGTCACAACCTGGCAGTTGGAGAATCCAAAACATAATGCCACCGACTGGACTAATGGTGCATTTTATGCCGGCGTTTTTGCAGGCTGGGAAACGACAAAATCCAAACGGATTTACCAGGCAATGATGGACATGGGTAATGCAACTGCCTGGAAACCAGGAAAACGCTGGTACCATGCTGATGATGTGGCAATCTGTCAAACATATATCGATCTTTACAGAAAAGAGAAACAACCCGAAATGATCCAGCCTAGCATTGATTCGCTGTTACTTTTCATGGCAAACCCCTACCCGACGAAAGGAAAAGTTGATGTGATTAAATGGTGGTGGTGCGATGCATTATTTATGGCTCCGCCAACATTGGTGAAGTTAGGTATCACAACAGGCAATTCCGATTTCCTGGATCATAATGATAAATGTTATAAAGAGTGTTATGATTTACTGTTCAATAAAAAGGAGCATCTCTTTGCCAGGGACCTGAATTATGTGATTCAACCGGATGGGTCAGGACGTCGTGAAAAAAATGGTGAATGTATATTTTGGTCCCGCGGAAACGGCTGGGTTTTAGGTGGACTGGTTCGTATTCTCAAGGAACTTCCTGCCAACTATTCCGGGCGTCCATTCTATGAGAATCTGTTTAAGGAGATGGCTGCACGTATAGTAAGCCTTCAACAACCGGATGGGTTATGGCGGGCCAGCCTGCTGGA
>JAHEYS010000127.1 GCA_023251475.1 Prolixibacteraceae bacterium | reverse complement strand
AACATACATGGGTGATCCCAGGATTTTATGGCGATGCAAACACAGGCGCCCCACTGCTGGATAACGCAGGGAAAAAGATCCCCAACACCATTCCTGTAACTACCAATGACTTATATTTTGGGAACTCATTCGCTATCAATGCTACTACTGACTTCATGATTTATGATGCAACGGTTTATCGTTTCAGAGAGTTTACTTTCGGTTATACCATTCCGCAGAAATTATTGAGCCGTACTCCATTTGGAAGTGCTTCTGTAAGTTTTTCCGGATATAACTTATGGTACTTCGCACCAAACGTGCCAAAATATACTAACTTCGATCCAGAAGCGAACAGCTTTGGTTCAACATCGGTACAGGGTATTGAGTTGAGTGCTGCACCATCGTCGAGGCGTTTTGGTTTTAATCTGAAATTGTCCTTCTAAGTTTTAATCTCTAAATTGATTTAAAATGAAAAAATTCTTAATATTATTAGTTCTTACCGCTTCACTGGCAGGATGTAAACAATGGCTGGACGTCAATAAGGATGAGAGTAGTCCGGTGGATGTTCCAATGGCGATGTTATTACCTACAATCGAAAAGAATGCTGCAGCATCCTTATCAGCAGCTACAGGTCTGGGTCAGGATCTGGGTGTTTATACCCACCAGTTGTCGACCCGCGAAGAGGCCAATATTTATGGCGCAGATGGTAATGAGTATTATCTTGATCTGGGATGGTCAACCATGTATAATACAACGATGCAAAACCTCGAAAAAGTACTGGTAAAGGCCGAAGAACAGCAGGCTCCATATTATGGCGGTATTGCAAAGATTATCAAAGCCTATATGTTCTCACAGTACGTGGATGTCTTTGCGGATGTCCCATTTTCTGAAGCAAACCAGAAAGATAAAGGAATTCTCTATCCTAAATTTGATAAGGGAGAGACTGTTTATCCTGCCCTGTTTGCCTTACTCGATGCTGGTATCGCAGATTTAAAGAAACCCAAAGGTGGTATCTATCCCGGAACCGATGATCTTATTTTTGGAGGTTCTGCCACCAACTGGATCAAAACGGCCAATACCATTAAGTTAAAGTTATACAACCAAATACGGTTGGTAGACAATACCGTTGGCCCAAAGATCACCGCATTATTGGCTGTGAACACCGATTTAATAAGTTCCAATACCCAGAATTTTACATTCCCTTACACTTCAAAAAGGACCCCTGACGAAAGAAATCCGGCTTTTGCCGAGACCTACGAGTCAACTCAGAAATCAACGCATATGAGCCCATGGTTCTTTGAAATTCTGATGGGTATCAATCCGGTGTTCAGCGGTATCGTGGATCCTCGCGTCCCCTACTATTTTTATAAACAGTTGAACAATACCCAAACCGGGAAAGATGGTAATGCCTTCGAATACCGTGTTGGTGGTTTCACCACTATTTATTTCGGATCAAACGGACCTGACAGGGACCGTTCACAGGACAAATCGATTTCTGTTTACGGAATCTATCCGGTTGGTGGCCGTTATGACGAAGGAGATGCAACCACAGTTGGTGCAACCAGCGGAACAGGAGCGGCGCCATACCGTTTTATCACTTATGCCGACCGTTTATTTATCGAAGCTGAGCTGATCCAGGCCGGCGTTATTACCGGTGATGCAAAAGCCAAACTGACCTCAGCGATGAACGAAGCTTTCAAGCAGGTTGACCTCGTTGTGACCAAGGTAGCATCCACTCAAACGATACCTGTAATCGCCACGGATGCAAAAACGACCACTTACAAAACAAAGATTCTGGCTTTGTATGATGCAGGTGACGCCAATAAAAAGATGGAAATTATCATGACTCAGAAATGGATCTCAAGTTTTGGAAGTTATGTCGACCAATACACCGACTACCGCAGAACAGGTTTTCCGGTGATGTTTGATCCAAATAATGCAACAATGGCTCCGGGTGGTTTTGTCACCCCTCCTGCAGGTGGCGATCCTGACCGTACGCTTCCAAAAGTAAAAGTTAGTTGTTCATTGAACTATCCTTTAAGTTTGGCATGGCCGAACGAAGAGGTTAATAAGAATCCAAATGCCCCGGCTCAAAAAACGGATCCGTCTACTTTCAAGGTTTTCTGGGATAAATGATATTAATCAATTAATATAAGATAAGATGAGAACAAATATTTTAAAATCTATATTCTTTATGGTGATCTTACTTCTGAATTCATGTGAATCAGATTTGAGAATGCCTGAAGTATCATTAGTAGCCCTCCCTAAAATTACTTTTGATACCACTTCCGAGAAACTGATCCAGGACGGGATACCCTACAATGGAAAGTTTGTTGTTAACATGTACTATAAAGATCTTCCAACCGATGCAAAAGTTGTCATTGCGATGAATGGCAATTATACTTCGGTGAAGACTTTTAAAACAGGTGTCACAACTTTCCCTACCACTTACACCATCACCACTGCTGAACTGAAAACACTTTTTGGATTAACCACCATTATCATTGGCGACTATTTCGAAATTGGGTTGGACCTGCAAATGAAAGATGGCAAATGGTATCCTGCCTTCAATCCCAAAGGTGTTGCTTATGGCTCGGGCCCCAGCAACCTTCCGGGATCCTCTCCGACAATTAAACTGCCCGCAGTTTGTGCATTGGATCTGAATACCTTTGCCGGAACAGCTACAATTAGCGATGACTACTGGTATGGAGGTGTTTATACCACAACAATCGAAAAAGTGGATGCCACTCATCTGAAATTCAAGAACTTTGCTGATCTTGGTGGCGACTTTACAATGACGATTGATCCATCAACCCGTCTTATTGATGTCCCAAAACAAATTTATGCAGCAAACCTGGCTGCCTGGGGGATGGCTACCTACACCAATGCTGCGATTGTAGGGAAAGGTGAGATTGATGCCTGTAAGCATACTATTACCTTAAACCTGACCCCTTCTGTTGATCAGGGTGGTTGGTCGCTGTTTAAACTTACAATTACCTATTAGAACAAAATGTTGGATAAGTAAAATCCACTTATTCAATAAAATACTTAAAGCATTGGCGGGAAACTGCCAATGCTTTTTTTGTGCCTTCCCATGCCACCTCCGGCGTAAAATAATAAAAATCATTGAGGTCAGTTAATACCGAAATCTCTTCCTGTTTTCGTTAATACTCCCTGATAATCTGATGGTTTATTTACTTAGCTGTCTGCGAAAATCTTCAATTTTACCTGTGATAAAATTTGCTCCTTTATAACTCCAATGGTAACCCGCTTCTATTTTTTACCGGGCAGCAGTGAATCTTTTGATCAAAAATATCGTCGTTAATTTCGGTTGTAGTAATTTAGATTAATTCTAAATTACTTTTGTCGCTAACAACTTTCATAGTACCATTGTTCCTTTCCCATGTACCAATATTAAATCATCTATGAAAAAAATACCGCTATTAATTACATTGCTGGCTTTGGCCGGATTACAGGTTGTATCGGCACAGACAAGAGAAATCTACGGGAGTATAACTTCTTCACAAGACGGAGGTCCGATTCCCGGGGCGACAGTTGTTATAAAAGGGACAACCCATGGAACAATAACCGATGTGGGTGGAAAATTCAGCCTGACAGTAACGACCGATGCCAAAACATTGGTCGTCTCTTTTATTGGGATGACTTCCGTTGAGGTTCCGATAACTGAAAAAAATGGATACCCAATCAAATTATCACATCAGCGCGTTGAAGTAGAAGAGGTTGTTGTAATTGCTTATGGCACTGCAAAAAGAGAATCGATTACCGGCGCCATTTCTACTGTAAGTTCAAAGTCTATTGAGAATCGTCCGGTATCCAGTGTTACAAGTGTACTGGAAGGAAAGGCAGCCGGTGTCCAGGTCAATAACACATATGGTGAACCAGGTTCCAATCCCAATGTCCGAATTCGTGGTTTTAGTTCTGTTAACGGCTCAAATGAACCGCTTTATGTTTTAGACGGAGTCCCTTACGATGGGGATGTTTCGGATTTAAATCCCCAGGATATTGAGAATATTAGTGTATTGAAGGATGCTGCCTCCACCACCCTTTTTGGAAACCGCGCATCAAACGGGGTAATATTGATTACCACAAAAAAAGGGAAAATTGCAGGGTCATCTGTACGGGCAAGTATCAGTCAGGGTATATACAACAGGGGGATAAAGGAGTATGACAGGGTTGGACCAAACGACTATATGGAGATTATGTGGAAAGGGTACAGGAATAATCTAATGACTTCACAACCATCTGTTTATACGACACAAGCCCTGGCAAATGCCGAAACTTCAAAATCTTTGATTTCCAATAATCTGAAATACAATATATTCAACAAAACCGACAATGCTTTGTTTGACGCCAACGGTAAATTAGTCCCCGATGCCCGGGTCCGCTCCGGATACAATGATCTGGATTGGTTTAAAGTGATTGAACGTCCGGGACACCGGCAGGATTATACCCTCAGTGGAGAGGGCTCCTCCAGCAACAGCAATTACTACTATTCGGCCGGCTATCTTGACGAGAAAGGGTATGTTCAGTCCTCCGATTTCAGACGTTTTACCGGACGTACAAATATAAATATCACACCAAAAGAGTGGTTAAGGGCAGGTATATTAATTGCCGGTTCGCACCAGATCTCCAACTATACCACCGGTGATGCCGGAAGTGCAACTTCGTTTATAAATCCATTTAACTTTGCCCGGAATGTGGCGCCTATTTACCCTGTATATCTGCATGATATGAGTTCAGGAGAATATATTCCGGATGCAAACGGAAATATTCAGTTCGACAGAGGGAGTTTATACGCCCGTCCTCAGAACCCCGACCGCCATATCGTGTGGGAAACCCAACAAAATATGGATCAGACCTTCAGAAACACTTTGCAGAGCCAGGCATATATCGATTTTATTCTCTTTAAAGATTTCAAATTTACCGTCAAAGGGGATTTAAATGTGCGAAATTCTGAAAACCAAATGTATAACAATGCAACCATTGGAGATGGCGCCGGAAACTCGGGACGTGCAAGCCGCACATTCTTTCGCTACAAAAACTACAATTTCCAGCAACAAATGACCTGGAAAAAGGAGTATGATCTTCATGCTATTGACGTGTTCGCAGGGCATGAAAACTACAGTTATTCCTATGCCTATACCTATGGGTTCAAAACGACCGAAACATTTGAAGGGGGTAAAGAGCTGATTAACTTCACAAACATTACTTCGCTCGACGGCTATCAAAATAACTACCGTACTGAAAGTTATCTGTCACGCGCAAGATATAATTACGACAACAAATATTATCTGGAAACATCTTTCCGCAGGGACGGTTCATCGCGGTTCCATAAGGATAACCGATGGGGAAACTTCTGGTCTGCAGGTACAAGCTGGACCATCACCAGGGAGAATTTCATGGCTGGTTACCTGGATAAAATCAATCTGCTAAAATTACGTGCTTCCTACGGTGAAGTAGGTAATGATGCCAGTGTTGGTTACTACGGCTATTTGGCCCTTTATAACCTGGCTCAGAATGCAAATGTCGGTGCCCCCTATTTAACCCAAAATGAATCGCCCGATATTAAATGGGAAACTTCGAGCGCCATGGGTATCGCATTAGAGGGAACTTTCTTCAATCGCGCCAATTTATCCGTTGAATATTTCGATAAGCGGTCACAGGATCTTTTATTTAATGTCTACCTTCCCCTTTCAGCCGGGGCTACCTCTACCTCAGCAGCTGAAGCAACCATTACCCGGAACCTGGGTTCGGTATCAAATCGCGGCGTGGAAGTTGTTTTCGATGTGAATGTAATCAAAAACCGCGACTGGAAATGGAATGCAGGATTCAATGCCACTACATTTAAAAATAAAATCGTTAAACTACCCGAACAAAACAGGGCAAATGGGATCGTCAGTGGAACAAAGAAATATATGGAGGGGCATGGAATTTACGACTTCTGGATGTTTCAATATGCAGGTGTTGATCAAATGACTGGTAAATCGTTATATCAACCTGATTTGGATAAATATTACATTGGTGCCGTTGCAGAAGCTGGCAAGACACCATTCCCAGCCGCTTATTTAGTCACCATTGGCGATAAAAACTACAGTACCTATACAACTTACGCCAAAAAAGTGTGGAGCGGCAGTGCAATTCCTGATGTTTATGGAAGTTTATCAACGGCGTTAAGTTACAAAAATTTTGACCTTTCATTGGTTTGCACCTATTCTCTGGGTGGAAAAACGCTGGATTATTCCTATCAAAGTCTGATGTCAGTAAGCGCCACTCCGCATGCCATTCATACCGATGTGCTTAGGGCATGGGATGGAGTACCAGCCGGAATTACTGAAACCTCACCTGACCGGATCGATCCCGGCGCTGTCCCGGTTATCAACTTTGGACTAAGCACTTACAATGACGCGCTCTCAACCAGGTTTCTGCACGACGCCTCCTACCTGGTAGTAAAGAATATCGGGATTAATTACAATTTTTTAAAAGAGGTTACCGACCGGCTGGATATTGACAACTTAGCAGTTAACCTATCTGTGGAGAATCTGTTAACTTTCACCAAACTAAGAGGTATGAACCCGCAACAATCTTTTGCCGGGACCAGCGATAACGCTTTCGTCACTGCCAGGGTCATCTCAATGGGAATAAACATCAAGTTATAAAAACAACCAAAGAAACAGATCAGTATGAAGAACTTAAATAAATTAGCCTGTTTATTGGCTGTTGTGATTTTCTCGGGCTCATGTTCAAAGGAGTACCTCGACACTAAACCAACAGCGGAAAAATCGACAACAACCATATTTGAAACCACCGACAACGCCGCCCTGGCCATAAATGGAATCAATAAACTGATGACCATTCAATATCTTGGGACGCAAGGATTCAACGGAGAAGGGACTATAAAAATGTATTACGGAAATTATCCGGGAAATCATTTCCTCTATAATCTTACAAGCTGGGCGCCAATTCTGAACTCAGACTTTCACGAGAATATCTCAAGTATCTATCTTTACTATCCATGGTACTATTACTATATGCTGATCGGGAATGCCAATTTTGTGATCTCGAACATCGATAATGCAAAAGGGTCAGATGCGGAGAGGCAATTTATAAAGGCACAGGCCCTTACCTTCCGCGCATACAGTTTTTTAATGCTTTCGCAACTCTATTGCAAACGGTGGAGTGATTCCGGTAACGGATCCAGTCCCGGCTTGGTTTTACGGACAGATATCTCAACGGGAGAGCAGCCACTCTCGACCCTTAAGCAGGTTTACGAACAAATTTACAAAGACCTTGATGATGCTGTTGCACTTTATACCTCTTCGGGAAAAATCCGCACCAGGAACTACGACCCGGATAAAAATGTGGCCTATGCCGTGTATGCGCGTGCTGCCATAACACGTCTGGACTACGCCACTGCTGCAACGATGGCCGTTAATGGCCGTAACGGATATCCGTTGATGAATAATACCGAATACAAAGCCGGTTTCTATACGCCGAATAAAGAGTGGATATGGAGCAGCTATGGCGCCTCGGATGAGACATTGTATTTCTATTCCTATTTTGCCTATATATCCTATAACTCGAATGCAGTTCAGGTCAGAACCTATCCAAGATGTATCAGCCGGGAATTATACAATAAAATCCCGGTGACCGATCTGCGCCGCGGATTATTTCTCGATCCGACAGGTTATACCTTTACAACTTCAACAGGTCTTGCAGGAACAGCACTAAAGGCCCGTGCGTTTTCCCTGTTCCCAAATCTGTATTCCACCTCCTCAGCCTATGCCTATATGCAGTTCAAAATAGGAGCTGCTGATCTTCCCGGGGTTGGTAATCTTAACCATTTCCGCTCCTCGGAGATGGTTCTGATCGAAGCGGAAGCCAAATATTTTTCGGCGGATGAAAATGCTGCCCAACAATTACTTGTCTCGTTAAACAAGGATACCGGTCGTGACCCATCCTACACCTGTACTAAAACCGGAGCCGATCTGCTGAATGAAATCAAAACCTACCGCGCCATTGAGCTCTGGGGTGAAGGATTTGACTGGTTTGATCTTAAACGATGGGGAGATGGGGTAAGCCGTAAGAATTATTCCGCCGGCGGAAATTTCCTTCCGACGCTTGATGTTACCTACGGACCTGCAGAAAAGAATAATTGGGTTTGGAAGATCCCGGAAAAAGAGACCGATTACAATAAATTAATTACTACTCCAAATTAGTTAAATTCTAACCATTTCAATTGGAGAATGGCAGTAGTCCCAGTTTTTTAAAAATAGCGTTGATTTTTGTTGTATATTCGATTATAATTTGATTTTAATTAAATTAATATCATTTTAATATCATTGTGATATGAGCCTACTTAAAGATCTCCCCGAACTTGTAAGTGCCAACATCATCTCCGGTGACACTGCCCGGCAAATCACCGCTTATTACAAACAAAAACAACAAGCTGATCCCAACCGGCAATTGCTGATTTTCGGAATCCTGGGAGCGTTGCTTGTTGGAACCGGTGTTCTGTTTATCGTGGCCAACCAATGGGATCAGTTCTCCCAATCTGCCAAAACGATCTGTGCTTTTCTGTTGCTGATCATTCCGCAACTCTTTTGCGTCTATGTAATGCTGAAAAAAACGGAGAAAGTGGTCTGGAGAGAGATCGCCGCCCTTATGCTTTTCTTTGCTGTTGGCGCCAACATCTCGCTCGTGAGTCAGATTTATCACATTAACGGGGATGCAAGTTCATTTATGATGACGTGGATGGTCCTGACAGTACCGCTGATTTACTTACTTGACGCTTCGGCGCTTTCCTTAGCCTTTATTTTTATGTGCATGATATTCGGACTAACCGCCAAAGAAAGTGGCACATTTCCGAATGAAGAGCACCTTTTCTGGATTCTTTATGCACTGCCCCTTCCCCATTATTATCTAACCCTCCGAAAATCACCTGCTGGTGTTTTGACCATTCTCCACCACTGGATGATTCCCTATGTGCTGACCCAGACACTTTTTATCCTCTCACATCAGGCGCATATGCTGATGCATCCGGCTTACATCTTCCTTTTCGCAGTATTTTATTTCATCGGAGAACATCCATTCTTCAAAAGCGGTCCGCTTCATCACAACGGATATCTGGTTTTCGGCTTTGCGGGAACCGTTATTTCTCTGCTGGTGATGTCATTTAAATCAAACTGGAAGGGGCTGACAGATCCCGTTTATCAATTATCAAATCTAATTGTCACTCCTGAATTTATTGGTTGCTTCGTATTGTTTACCCTGGCCGCACTACTTCTCTACCAACAAAACAGGGGTAAAAAATGGGGCGACTGGACAATGATGGACATTACCTTTCTCCTGTTCCTGATCCTTTTTCTCCCGGGTTTTCAGGCAATTACACCTGCTGTTATCCTGATTAACCTTATGGTGCTGATTTTGGGGCTGATCCTGCTCAGGGCAGGTGCGAAACAGACTCACCTTGGGGTGATCAACCTGGGAATGTTAATCATCGCTTTACTGGCGGTATGCCGTTCATTTGATTCCGATTTAACCTTTGTCGTCAAGGGGATCCTCTTTGTACTGGTTGGTATCGGATTTTTTGCAGCGAATTGGTTGATGATCAAAAAAAGAAAAGAAAATGAAGCCTAAAATATTGCTTTTATGCGCTTTCATCCTGGTTGCCCTTGTGCAACTGTTTGTCCCCATTCAGATGATCAGCAGTCAGTCCGGATATGCCAATACAGGCACTGAATTTAAATTCAAGACGGCAAACAGGTTTAATCCCAATTTTAATGGGATCGGCTCTGACCTTGGCGGCAAGTTTATCATTTTAAGATTCATGGAAGACCATACCCGGATAGGTGATAAGAAGTATTGGGAAAAAGTACATCATGCATATGTAATATTTACTACCGACAGCGACGGATTCGCCAGGATCAGATCGGTTACAACCATGAAACCGACAGACACCTTCGACTGGATTTGGGCAGGCGTTCGTGTGAACTGGAAGGATTCCACCAGATTACAGATTTCTTATCCGTTTAATAACTATTATATCAGGGACATGGATAACAAAAACATTGAACCGGCGGTTAAAAACGGATTGTGCGACACCACAAAAACCAACTTCCTGAAGATTAAAATAAAGGAAAATCAATTTGTGACCGGCGACCTGATGATTGACGGGGTTCCGTTTAAGGAGATGATCGGGGAAATAAAAAAATCCAGGCAGTAAGCAGAACTGGGGATTGACAAGGTTTTACTCATGCGGCGAAATCATGTCGAATTTTCAAAATAAACGTATTTATTTTCTGTAAATTTGTAAAAAATAACATTATGGATAATTTAATAATTGAAAACAAAGGAGATCAAATAATCCTGAAATTGAATAAGAATGGTTTTGATGAGAACTATTTAATTTCTTTGGTTAAAAGACTTGAAATAGAAAGTTTTGCCAAAAAATCAGGTTTTAATTCATCAATTTTAAAAATATCCGAAGAAATCAATCAGGATTGGTGGAATGAGAATGGTGAAGAGTTTCTAAAAGATGTAAAGAGATGATTTCTGAATCCTTGGTAATTGATACGAACCTTGTATTTTCAGCATTGATACCCAAAGCATCAGAAATCAGGGAAATATTGTTTGAAAGCAACATTAGATTTTATTCTCCAAACATTCTGATTTCTGAAATATATAAACATAAAGACAAATTATTAAAAAATTCAAAACTTTCTGAATCTGAATTTTATTTGTATTTTAATGGAATCATTGAGCTGATAGAATTTATTCCTACCAATTTTATTGGCTTCGAAAGCCGTCAAAAAGCATATGATCTTTGCCGCGATGTTGATATAAAAGATACACCTTTCCTGGCATTATCAATTGAATTAGCTATTCCGCTGTGGACTGGAGATAAAAAACTAAAGGATGGTTTAAGAAAAAAAGGCTATCATAATTTTTATGAATTTTAGTTAAAAATGCTTCTTATCTTAAATATAATACGTTGTTAGTTCTACAGCAAACCCTGCCTAATATTACCCGATTGAAATATTGCCGTGTTTCCTTTGTTCCCCGGCACAATGAGTGTTTTAATATTTGCCAGATTATTATTGATTACCATCACCCTCGAATTCTCAACCCCTGTTAAACCGATCAGGCTGTTGGAGGCGCCAATTATCCTGCATCCGCTTATCCTGATGGTTTCAGTTTTCTCTAAGGATATTGAACAGGAATTATTACCTGAACCGTTCAGATTCATGGCATCAAAATCGCCATTTTTAACATCGCATAAGAGGAGTGCAGGTCTTAGATCTGCACTTTTTGTTTTCTGCTCAAGGTCAGAAAAGCGGATATTCTGAACATGCCGGATAAAAAAACCATAAGATGGCAGCTGGCCAAACATATCGGCTTCAGGATAAGCTTTTTCCTCCTCCGGAATCTCTCTTTTGAAATCAGCGATGGTTCCTCCCCCGTCAAATTCAATGCTGATATGGCTCAGGGTGATGTTCTGAACAGGATTACCCGGAATTCCGGTGATCGAACAACCCATTTTTTTGGCGTTGGTGGCAATCACATTGCTGATCGAGATATTTTGAAGCACCCCGACCTTGTCAATTTTCTGACCTTCAAACCAGGGTCTTGCCCGGTTTCCCAACCTGATAAAAATAGGGCAGTCGGGACCATCAATATGGACATTTGAGATAACCACGCCATCCAGCGTTCCCCCATCCACCAGTTCAAGTGCAATTCCCGTGTGTCCGTGAGGAGAACCGCCAATTGATTTGTCAGTTACTACCGAGGGTCTGATTACGAGGTTGGAGACGACCACATTTCTAAACCCGCCATTCGACTCAGTTCCCATTTTCAGCGCATTACAATGGCTGCTCAGCAGACAATTAGTAATGACAATATTTTCATTGGCCCTTGCAGAAGTGCTTTTCAGGGTTATCCCATCATCGTCCGAGTCTCCTATGCAATCCGAAATCCTTACATCATGACATCCATCAAGATCGATCATATCGTTGTTTTTGTTGCAATGGTTAAAAACATCGATATTGTGAATGTAAAGCTGGTCACAGGCCAGGTAGTGCTGCATCCATAAAGCCGAATTTCGCAGTTTAATCCCTTCGGTCCTGACATTGCGGCACTGAATCATCCAGATCAGGTATGGCCTTACTGAATAGGAATTTAATTTTGAACCTTTGGGAACCAAAAAGGTACCACCCTGTCCGTTAATCATTCCCTCACCCTCAAGGGCGATATCTGAACAGTTCTCTGCGTAGATCAGGGCCCGTTTCACCTCCCCTTTTCTGTAAAAGGTATAATCGGGAAGATTCTCGGGGTAATCGGCTAAACGGGTACTTCCGTACAAAACAGCCCCCTGCTCAAGATGGATGGTGACATTACTTTTGAAATAGAGCGTTCCGGTCAGGTAGTTCCCTGCGGGGATGATGACCTTTCCTCCCAGGTTCCCGCTGCAATCGTCGATAGCCGCCTGGATCGCCCTGGTGCTAAGAATTGTGGTGTCTGATTTAGCGCCGTAAGAGGTGATATTATACTCTTTGGCGGAGAGGGTAATTGCAGTGCAAAAACTGAAAATGATAAGTACAAACAAAACTGTAATTAATTTATTCATTTACAATCTATTAGGTATTTAAATTCATTGTTTTAAGAAAAAATGCAGTGGTTCATATAATACCGTAGGTATCAGATATGGGTAGAAATGATATATAATGAATATATTTCATCCCGGATGGGACGAAACCTGTTTCTTATACCATTTTGCTACCCATATTTAATCCCTCTCGGGATTTTAGAAGTTTTCAGGCATCACCTTTTTGTAGGTAATTCCTGATTTTGAGAAATTCACCAGGTACGATGGCCAGGTATTCAGCTTATTGGCCAATTCCAAACCCTCATTTACACCACCTCTTAAAAGATAGAACCGCATGTTCATCTCCGGATTGTTTTTGTTAAGCTCCTCCCTGAAAACAAGTTTTTGTTCCTTCATTTTCCAGGTTGCAGCAAGATGTTCGACGGAGCAATCCTTGATCAGACTATATCCGTTATTCAGGTAGATAAATCCGTTCGACAACGTAAATGCGGGATTATTCTTCAGGTCGGCAGGTATTTCAACAGCGATTTCTTCTCCTGAACCGGCTGAATAATAGAGCCCTTTGGCAGGTGTATCAAAGATGATCTCCACGGCCCCGTCGGCCGGACGTTTCCCCCTGACATTCAAACTGTAGAGATTCTCATTGATTTGCTTTACGGCGATTTCAGATTTCTCCGCCCTGACGGCAAAAGGGATCGGGAGAACACCAATGGTGGAATGGCCAACTTTTGGATGAATGGCTGGTGCTACTTTCCCGCTTTTTGTATCGACCAGGTAATTCGTCACTTCGGGAGGGAGAAGCGACTTCAGTGATTTCATCACTTCACTGATCAATAGTTCAGCATTGGCCACCTCATTTTCTGTATATTGAACCTCAACCAACAAAGGGGACCAGCCACTTGAATCAGAGACTTCCGAAAGCAACAGATGTTTCCACGCCTCCAGAATAAGTTTTCTCAATTGAGTAACATCAATCCCTTTAGCTGCTGCATAATCGACCAGCCGTTCTGCCATCAGGATGACCCCCCTCAACTTGTAAGATAATGCCCGCGTGAGTCCATCCTTCTCTACACCGGTCCGTTGCCGGCCCATCCACATGAATGGTCCGCAAACCGACATATTCCAGGTTCCCTCGGGCACAAATTCATAATCTGGTATTTTATATCCTTTCGAAGTCTTGATTTTTTCGGCCAGTTCAGTCATTGTAACAAATTTATACCCCTCTTTCTGCAGTCTTTTAAAATTGTCAATGCTTTTCTTTTCCTGTTCGGGAACAATATTGAAATCACTGTTATAATCAAGTGTGTTAAACACTTCGCCATCGTCAAGAAATGCAAACTCCCAGTTCAGACCGTTTAATTCATTCTCCCCGGCGCCGATTAATCCCAGGATGTGGTCATTCCCATAGGTTACGTTTACCAGAGGGAGGGTTTTACCCCTGTAATATCCGTGCGGATCTGAACTGGTAACAACCAGGTCATATTTATCTTTCAGGACGCTCGCATAGGCAGGAGTCCACTGGATCTCCTGTCCGAAGAATACGCGTGACCGTTTCATCCCATGGTCAGCCAGGATCTGATCGGATATCTCTATCGATTTCTGAAGGTCGAGCGCCGGATAACCGATAAAGAACTGATCGGAATAATGGGCAATGACCAATTCTATCTGACCCTTATTGACCAGTTTCTTAAGAAGGGCCAAAACTTCGGGATGCTCATCTGCAAGTGTTTCGATGGCATAACCCTGGATCTCGATATCCGATTTGTACTGCGGATTTTTTTCAAAAAACTGAAGCACCGGATAGACCGAATTCTTAATGATCTTGCTTTCAATCTTGTAATCTCCGGCAACATACTGAAGATTAAAATGAAACATTCCGATGGCATATTTTTCCTGCGCATTTGAAAGCAGTCCCATCATCAGGAACACAATAAGGAGTTGAAAAGATTTCTTCATGAGTATTGATATTCGTAAATTGATACTTTAATATTAAAATTCAAACCTTTCGTACATTTTTTGAGGTTCCAATTTGCGGCGCATTGAACCAACGATTTTCAATTTACTTCTGCAATTGCGCCTCTCCTCATTGTCCATTTCCTTACCCCGGGTTACGTCGTACCTCCTTACCCGGGGTTATTCATAGTAAACCCATTCAGGGTTTTAACTTAAAATTTAATTTAATCTGCCAATTTGGATATTTTAACTAAATATTGTATTAACACTTTTTAAATTATCGAATTGTCACATTATCGAATTATCACATTAATCTATTTCTTCACCGGAGCTGAGATTACCCCCAGGTATCTCCCCATCCAGTAGGGCAAAAGCCACGTGTCGCCGGCGCTGACCAATGAACCGCCATCTCCGGTCGAATCAAGATTAAAGATTTGCCCGTTGTGCCGGTAGATCGGAATTTCGTTTAAGGGGAGCCGTTCTTTGGTCGTTTGCCCCCTGAAATTTAGAGGGAGCAACTCAATATCCTTCCGCTGTGAGTTATGTACTGCCCAGTTTCTCATATCCAACGGATACTCTTTCAGAAAATCGATGGATGGTCCCAGGTCGAACTCCTTTCCTCCGGTCATGGCATAGGTAAAGTTCCAAAGGGCGTTTTTCTCGGGTCGTTCAATCTCCCAGTGGTCCCTGATGGCCTCCCGAAATTTTGTTTTTAAATTCCCGTCTAGGGCATAAGGATATAGTCCCCAGTAAGCAAGAAAGTACATCTCGTCATCGGAGTGGTTCCACTCATGAGAGAGTATTTTACTCAATTCATCGGTACCTACAGGTGCGATTTGGGAGAAGGGGCGTACCAGGTTTTCAAGATAGCCATATTTGGTCATCAGTTCATTTGCCTTGGTTTTGTAGATCTCCTTTCCCGTAAAATGATAGGCCGTCTGCAAAAACGCAATAATATTGGATGAGGTGATTTTGCGGTCACCCACATTCACCGGGAACTGATTTACATATTTAGGATTCCACTTCCCCCACATCGTTGGTTCGCCGTCAACATCAATGATATAAAAGTCATTTTTAACGATATAACTCATCAGGTTATCCAAACATTTGAGGGCTCTTGCTTTCCAGGGGGCGTCATCCGATAGTTCCAGGATCGTGGTAAGGGCGAAAATCTGTCCTACCGTCTGGTCACTGCTTGCAGTTGAGCGCCATGACCAGTTGGGATGATCGGCAGCAGGAAGCCATAGACTTGCCGGACTACCGGTAAGTAACTCCTTTCTTTTCCAGTCGGCATCTTTGGCATTTTCCACCTTGTAATCGCGCTCAAAACTACGGGCAAAAAGACCTGGGATATTCGTCACGGTAAAGAACCGTTCCATCGCCTCAAACGCTTCGAAGGCATTTAGTTTTGCATCCTCAGCACCCGTAACCTTATAACGGAACAGCTGACCTGCAAGGTACATCCCTGTCCAGAGGTTATCACTGGGCTGATTACCAGTTCTGGCACTGGAATAACCATCAGGTATGGCAACAGCACTGCAGTTTATTCCGTACCGGATATTTTTTTCACGAACCTGCTTTTCGTAAAAGAGCGCTTTCTCCTCAAGGGTCATCTCTTTGAACGAGAGTTGTCCAAGTCCCTTATCGGTTAAGACCAAAACACTTTTCTCAGGGCCTGCTTCAAGGGCGATCACCCGGTTGCCCGGCAACCACCGTTCACCGGCATAATAGGTGTATTTCCCCCTATTATTCAGAAAATAAGCGCCCCAGGTTGATCCGAACCACAGTTGTCGGCCAATCACCCTGACATCGGTAATTTCAGGACAGGGGAGCTTTGAGATCAGTTTTTTATCAGAAAGCCGGAGATATCCCGCCTTAGTGCCTATCACAACCTCATCGTCAATTGCTGTGGCACAGGTGATTCCGGAGCCGGAATAGCACTCATTAACACCTTGTCCGGGTGTATATTCGGCAACGGCAGAGGATGAAATAAGCAAAAAGATATTCTTTTTATCGTTGTAGCGGATTTGGATTACCCCTTTCATTTTACCGCTCCAAAGCTTTGTGCCTGACTGATCCAGGTAAACAAGCTGTTCGCCATCTGATACCATAAAATGAAAGTCATCCCCACCCGCAAAAAGGGTGGCGTTTGGTAAGCCATGATCAATCTGGATCTTACCCGCCCAGGCGTTACTGAAAAGTTGGTGATTATCCAGATAGACCGTCTGGTTCCGGTAAGTGCCAATTGAACTGATTTTTTTGGTGAGAAGCGGAGGATAAGAGATATCCCGTATTAGTTTCCCCGGATAGAAAAGGGCGCCGTTATCGGGAACAACAACCCCGCTGTCGGACAAGATCCGTATCTGTCCGTCACGGTTGGCAGAAAGAGAACAAAGCTTTAATGTTTGCTGTGCGGGTGCCAGATAATACCGGACACTAAAGTCCTGAATATATGGCTGATCACGATAGATTTGCTGCCCGTATTTATTTGCAAAATCGCCGGGTTCAACAGCAAATGTTTGTTTGAATCCGAAAGAGGAGACGAACAACACGAGGATAAAAAGGGAGTGGCTAAACGTCATTTTCATTTCTGCGGGTTAATGTCTGATAGGGGCAAAATAACATCAATTAAAGGGCAAAAACTTCCAACTATTTATTCAATTCAAATGGTATATTAACAGGATAATGTGCTAATTTGATAATGTGCTAATTTGATAATGGGACAATGGGATAATGGGAGAGAGGATGGGTCACGGTAAGAAATGTAAAGTGCCAAGGCGGTGCGACTAAACCAGCAGTTTCTCCCCAATTACAGGAAATAACCACAAGGTTTACAAAGACTAACACAACGACCTCCATTTTTTAGTGCCCCTTGTGATTTTTCCATTATGAGCTCCTATACAATTTTTTTCCTCTCGCTAAGACGCTACGACGCAAAGCTTTATTTCTTAGCGCCTTAGCGGCTCTGCGAGATTTTTTAGTGTTGTCTGCTTTGATGTTGGTAATGCACGAATCCCGAGCATTTTGTGATTAAAAAATAAAAACTATGTTATTTTTTCTTATCGAGACTGCGGTAAAAAAGGTTTTTAGCTTCGATTTTCATCCCGGGATTGTGCCCCTGGATGGCAAAATGGCCCGTTTTGTATTCGTTGTCATCGTAGGTCATCACCGGTTTCCCGTTGATCCGGAACTGAATATGGGCACCCACTGCTTTGATCTGATAAGTAAACCACTCCCCGTCTTTGGTCAATAATTCAGTAGCTTTCCCGGTAGGTGTACCCGGTTTCCAAAGCCATCCAGTATAGGCATCCTGACTGTGGCAGATCTGTGCCTCATAACCACGGGGAAACCCTTGTGGATTGTCTGTGGCTGGATTAGCACGGAAATAAAATCCGCTATTGCCTTTGGCTGAGACCCGGAATTCACCTTTCGCCTCAAAATCGGTGCAGGTAGCATCTGTATAAATATGTCCCATACCACCCTCGCCAACAAGAATGCCATCCTTTACACTCCAGGTTGCTTTCCCGCGGACAAACCAGCCATTCAGGTCTTTGCCGTTAAAAAGGGAGACCCATTTTGGTTTCGCTTCACCGATAAGATTCAAACCCATCATCAATACAATGAATAATAATACAGAGGTTTTTTTCATGATTATAAAATTTAATTAATTACTTAACCGCGCGGTCCGGGTCACACTCCAGGTGGGGCCCGGACCAATTTACATTTAAATTCAACTCCATTAACTCAGCCAGATATACAGGAAGAGCGTAATACCGGCCAGGATGCTCCAATGCAACCGCCAGTCGGTAATCCCTTCAAATTTGGTAATGGCATGTGAATAATTAATTGTTGTCTTTTCAAGTTTCTCAGGCGCTGTTTTTTCCGTAAATGCAGAGACAGCAAATAAGAGCGCTGTTATTAGTATTTCTGCATATAGTCCGCGGTACCCAAAGTTAAATGTGAGTTTATGATGGAGCAACGGGAAGATCTCTTTTGCAGTCCCGGGAGCTAACAACTGATCTACAACGAATATTGTCGCCAGAATAATTCCAAAGATTACCGAAGCCGCAGCCCCCTTTAACGTGACTTTTTTACTGACAATTCCAAAGAAAATTGCCGGGAAAACCGGCAGAATAAGGTAAGCGGTGATAGTTTGCAAATATTTGTACAACCCTTCTTCATTTTTATAAACAAGATAGGCAGCTCCGATTCCAAGGAAACTTACCAGTAAAATAATATAACGGCCCAGTTTGACCTGTTTCTTTTCAGGGATATTGGGATGAAACTCGACAATAAAATCACGGACAACCAGAGTTGAGACAGAGTTCAGTACGGCGATCAGCGAGGTAACCAGCGCCGCCATCAAAGAGGCCAGGAGTAAACCCCTGATACCTGTCGGAAGAAGTTTATTCAGCAAGAGGACAAACGTCTGTTTGGTTTCCTCCCCCTGCAATTCACCCGGGAATAACGCATAGGCGATTACACCCGGTAAGGCGAAAATAAAGATGGGAAGCAGTTTT
>JAHEYS010000385.1 GCA_023251475.1 Prolixibacteraceae bacterium | reverse complement strand
CGTGATGACTGCTTTTGGGATCTTTAAAAAAGGGGAAAAGCCTGATTGTTACTCCATTAAATCCCAATGTTCCAAACTGGGCAACCAGTGTGGAATAGGCCACCAGTATTTTAAGCAGTCCGACCTGATCGGTCGAATAGATTCGGGGTAATAGAATCCCCGTTGTAACAAAACCCAGAATAACGCCAAGATAGGTATAGATGGTCCCTTTTACAGACTGATTTACGATAATTCCCAATGGAATGAAATTATGATTTGCCACAAAAATAGGAAAATAACTCCAAATTATTGTTTGTTAGCTCCTACGGGGTTACCCCAACTTTCAAAAAAAATGTACTTTTGTATTCTATCTGTAAAAACAACAATTATGACGAAGTTTTCGTGGCAGAAAAGTGTGCCCCATTTTGCGGCAATTTTCCTTTTTCTCCTTTTACCAATCATCTATTTTTCCCCTGTTTTGGAGAACAAGCAACTGAACCAGCATGACTCGATGACTTATGCCGGCATGTCGAAAGAGATTGTTGACTATAATAAAAAGGGGGATGACCTGGCATTGTGGACCAACTCCATGTTTGGTGGTATGCCATCCTACCTGATCGCTTTGCCAACCACAACCGCTGTCACCTTCATTTATACGGTGACCAATCTCTATAACTGGAGGCCCATAAATTTTATATTTCTTTATTTGATTGGATTTTACATTGCACTTTTACTGTTCGGAGTTAGTCCCTGGCTGGCCATTGTAGGGTCGCTGGCTTTTGGTTTTGGCTCTTATAATTTTATTATCATAGCGGCGGGGCACGCTTCCAAGGCGATCGCTATTGGTTATATGGCCCCCATTATTGCAGGTTTTTATTATGCCTTAAAAAAGGATAAATGGATTGGTGGTTCAGTATACGCCATTTTTCTTGCACTTGAAATTTATGCCAATCATCCTCAGATCACCTATTACACTTTCCTGATTTTGCTGATTATGGGGATTACCGAACTGGTTTCCGCCTTCAGGGAGAAGCAATTGCCCGAACTGTTCAAAAAATCGCTGATTATTATTGGTTTTGGACTCCTTGCTGTCGCTTCAAATACGGGCAGGCTTTGGACCACCTGGGAGTATGGAAAATACTCGATGAGGGGGAAATCTGATCTCACAAATGATAAGGCGAATAAAACCACAGGTCTCGACCGTGACTATGCCACCGGATGGAGTTATGGAATTGGCGAGACCCTTACCATTCTGATCCCTGATTTTAACGGAGGATCCTCGGCTGTTGGTTTTAGTGAAGACTCCGAAACAGGGAAAGTATTGAAAAGCAATAATGTACCAAATGCAAATACCCTGGTAAAACAACTTCCGGGGTACTGGGGTTCGCAACCCGGTACTTCAGGTCCGGTATATTTTGGGGCCATCATCTGTTTTCTTTTTGTGCTGGGACTCTTTCTTTTAAAGGGTAATATTCGGACATGGGTTGTGATTGCCACCCTGGTCTCGGTTGCCTTGGCCTGGGGACATAACTTTATGCCGCTGACCAATCTGTTTCTTGACTACTTTCCCGGATATAACAAATTCAGGACTGTAACGATGATCCTCGTTATTGGCGGATTTACCTTTCCGCTTTATGCGATACTGACCCTGCAAAAAATTGTCAATGGAGAGATTGACCGCAAAACCCTCCTTAAACCATTGGCATGGAGTGTGGGACTTACGGCAGGAATTGCGCTGATTTTTGCATTGTTGCCGGGAATTGCCGGTTCATTTGTCTCGGCAGCTGATGGTCAGTTTCCCGAATGGCTTCAAAGTAGTTTAATTGCCGACCGAAAAGCACTTTTACAATCCGATGCACTTAGGTCTGCAATCTTTATTTTGTTAGGGGCAGGTGTCATCTGGGGCCTTGTTGAGCAGAAAGTAAAATTAAATACAGCGCTTCTTATATTGGGAGGTTTAATCCTTATCGATATGTGGGGGGTAGATAAGCGCTACCTGAATAATGGAAATTTTGTTTCGGATCGGGAAGCAAAGGTTCCCTACACTGCTACATTGGCAGATATTGATATTATGAAGGACAAAACTCCGGATTACCGGGTGCTGAATTTGGGTGTCAGTACTTTTAACGATGCTGGTACCTCCTATTTCCACCAGTCAATCGGCGGCTATCACGGGGCGAAGATGCGGCGGTATCAGGAGTTAATCGATTTCCACATTGGTAATGAGATAACGCTGATTGGCCAGCGTCTTGAAAAAGTAAAATCTGAATCCGGAATCGATTCCCTGTTTCTGGGACTTAATTCCCTGAATATGCTTAATACCAAATACCTGATTTATAATCCGCAGGCTGCACCAGTATTAAATAAACATGCACTTGGAAGTGTCTGGCTGGTCAATAGGTATAAAATTGTTGATAATGCGGACCAGGAGATAGCTGCGGTAAAATTAATTGATCCGGCCAGGGAGGTTGTCATCGATAAGAAATTTCAGGAGTTGCTTAAAGGGGTATCCCCGAGTTCCGATTCAACTTCAAAAATAGAGTTAAAAGGTTATTCTCCCAATAAGATGACCTATCATTATCAGGGAAATGGGAATCAGCTGGCTGTTTTTTCGGCCATTTACTATCCAAAGGGTTGGAACGCTTATATTGATGGCAAAATTGTTCCGCATTTTCAGGCCGATTATTTGTTGAGAAGTATGTTTTTACCTAAAGGGAATTATGACATCATTTTCAAATTTGAACCGAAATCTTTCCTGACAGGGCAAAAGATCTCATTCTGGAGTTCTGTGATTTTATTGCTGCTTATTGCCGCGCTTCTCGTTAAAAGGATGCTGATGGATGAGAAAAAATAATATCGAGTTTTTTACAAACCATTTATTATCATGGCGAAACGTACACCCCGTAAGTTAAAGAAGAGCCTGTTTGGGTCCTACTTTACTACCACACTTAGTATTTCAATGATTTTGTTCCTCTTTGGATTAATGGGATTGTTGCTAATCAATGCACAACGACTCTCTGATTTCATGAAGGAGAATATCGGTGTCACGCTGATCTTGAGGGAGGGGGCCAGGGAGGCAGATGTGATGAAACTTCAGAAGACCCTGGAAGCTTCCGATTATGTTAAATCTACAAAGTTTGTTGACAAGGAGAGTGCAGCTGCCGAACTGAAAAATGAACTGGGAGAGGACTTTGTCGACTTCCTGGGCTATAATCCGTTGCTCTCTTCAATTGATGTGACCGTTTATGCCGGTTATGCCAATCCGGACAGTCTGGCAATGCTTGAGAAGAAACTGCTCACCAATTCCGAAATTCAGGAGGTGTATTACCAACGAAACCTGGTGAAACAGTTGAATTCAAATGTAAAGAAAATAAGTTTTATACTATTGGCTATTAGCTTGTTGATGTTTATTATTTTTACTGCGCTAATCAATAATACCATTCGTCTTTCCATCTATTCCAAACGGTTTTTGATCAATACAATGCAGTTGGTTGGCGCGACACGGTCGTTTATCCGTCGTCCTTTTATAGCCAGGAGTGCACTTCATGGAATATACGGGGGATTAATCGCCTGTTTTATGTTTCTTGCCATCTTTTTTACCTATCAAAAGGAGTTAAAATCGTTCATCGATTTCCAAAATCCGACATCCCTTGCACTCCTTGGTGGAGGTATTTTTTTAATCGGAATTCTTATAACGGTGATATCCACCTATTTGGCCGTAAATAAATTTTTGAGATTGAAGTTTGATCAGCTCTTTTATTGATATATCTTTGTAGGTTAGAAATAATATCTGTTTTAATGGCCATAAATATCGAAAATAAGGAGGATAAGGGGTTTGCCCTCGGTAAAGAAAACCTGCGATTGTTAATGATTGGATTTGTGATAATTATTGTCGGATTCCTGTTAATGCTTGGCGGAGGAACTGTTGATCCCAATATATTTAACAAGGATATATTTAGTTTTCAAAGAATTACATTGGCCCCGATCATTGTGATGTTCGGGTTTATGTTTGAGATTTTTGCCATCATGAAGAAACCCGGTTCAGAAAAGTAAAGGTTGGATAGTTAATGATGCAATCAGAAATTCAGGAATTCGATTTTCAAAAAGGAGAAGTATTGGTTTTTGATAAACCTCTTGACTGGACTTCATTTGATCTTGTTCACAAAGTGAGGTATATCATTTGCAAAAAATTAAATATAAAGAAATTAAAAGTAGGACATGCCGGAACGCTTGATCCAAAGGCAACCGGAATTTTGATTTTGTGCACCGGCAAGGCCACCTCAAAAATTGAAACCCTTCAGGCTGATGAAAAGGAGTATATTGCCACCCTGAAATTCGGTGCAACTACACCTTCGTATGATCTTGAGAGTGCCGAAGACAGACATTTTGAAACGTCTCATATATCAAAGGAGCTTTTGGTTGAAGTTTTACAAAAATTCATCGGGATCATCATGCAGATACCTCCTGATTATTCAGCAGTTAAAATCGATGGGAAACGGGCTTATGAATATGCAAGAAAAGGCATTGCAGTTGAAATCAAGCCCAAGGCACTGGAGATTAAAGAGATAGAAGTGCTTCATTTTTCCCTTCCGGAAGTAAAGCTCAGAATAGTTTGTGGCAAGGGGACTTATATCCGGGCACTGGCACGCGATATCGGGGAGGCGCTTTTTAGCGGAGCTTACCTCACCGGCTTACGACGTACCAGAGTCGGAGATTACGATTTGAATCAGGCAATTAATATGACTGATTTCTTAAAGACATAGCAAGGATTGGTATGCATCTGTATACCAATTATATATATTAATATTACCATAAATGTCATCATCTATGAAGCTTTCAAAATTTAAGTATAATCTTCCGGAGGAACTCATTGCACTCCATCCCACTCAAAACAGAGATGAATCCCGTTTGATGGTTCTGAACCGTACCACGGGAGAAATCGAGCACAAAATATTTAAAGATGTAGTTGATTACTTCAACAACCAGGATATTATGGTGTTTAATAATACCAAGGTATTTCCTGCCCGGCTTTATGGTAATAAGGAGAAAACAGGTGCCCAGATTGAGGTATTCTTACTCAGGGAGTTGAACCGCGAACAGCGGCTCTGGGATGTACTGGTTGATCCCGCCCGGAAAATCAGGATTGGGAATAAACTTTATTTTGGAGATGATGATCTGCTTGTTGCGGAAGTTATTGATAATACCACCTCACGCGGACGGACACTGCGCTTTCTTTTTGATGGCTCTTACGAAGAATTTAAGGATACCCTTTTTAATCTGGGTGAGACGCCCTTACCAAAATTTATAAATCGTCCGGTTGAAGAGGAAGATGCGCTCCGGTATCAGACAGTCTATGCCAAACACGAAGGGGCAGTAGCCGCTCCGACTGCCGGTTTGCATTTTAGCCGCGAACTACTGAAACGTCTTGAGATAAAGGGAGTTAATTTCGCCGATATTACCCTTCATGTTGGTCTGGGTAACTTTAGAAGCGTAGATGTTGAGGATCTTACCAAGCATAAAATGGATTCGGAACAGATCTGGATCAGGGATGAAGCGGTAGAAATCGTCAATAATGCCAAGCTGAATAAACAACACATTTGTGCCGTAGGTACAACGGTGATGCGCACATTGGAAAGCTCTGTATCCACCAATGGCATGTTAAAACCCTATGAAGGATGGACAAACAAATTTATTTTCCCTCCTTATGACTTTACAGTTGCCGACAGTATGATCTCA
>JAHEYS010000384.1 GCA_023251475.1 Prolixibacteraceae bacterium | reverse complement strand
TTTACGTCAGCAAAGGAGGTCTTGACCGGAATATGGTCAATGATCTGAATAACCTTGTAGTCCCGTCAAAATTTAGATGATCTCTGAACTGAAATAAATTAAAAACAGCAGGGTGAGTAATAGGGATTCTATCATGGTGTTCAAACAGCAGGGTATTAACGATCAACCGTACAATCGTTAGTATCCTGCAATAGTTCAAAACAAATGAATTATCCTAAGCCAATCAACCTAAAAATCCAGTAGATCAGGGCGGCTAATACCATTGAGACAGGGATCGTGATAATCCATGCAAAAAGCAGGCTCCGGGTAACTCCCCAATGGACTGCTGAGACCCGTTTTGTAATTCCAACCCCCATAATTGCACCTGTAATGGTATGAGTCGTACTAACAGGAATCCCAAAGGCCTCAGTACCAAACAGCAAAATAGCACCGGCACTGTCAGCTGCAACCCCTTCAAAAGGAGATAGTTTTGTAATTTTCGAACCCATGGTCTTGATAATTCGCCATCCTCCCATTAAGGTTCCGGCAGAAATAGCCGTATAACAACTAATTACAATCCACATTGGAATCGTATGGATTTTCCCAGTTTCAGTAAAGGAGATATGTGCCCAATGGGGAATAGTAGCAGGATCGGCGGCTTTAAAATAGACAAGCAGTGAGGCGGTAATAATCCCCATTACCTTCTGTGCATCATTTCCACCATGCCCCAGACTCAGCAGTGCAGATGAGAACAACTGTCCGGTTCTAAACCACCGTTTTAATCGAAAGGGGTTAAAACCCTTGAAAATCCATAAAAGGATTATGGATATCAGGTACGAGAACAACATGCCAATCATTGGTGCAAGAAAGATAAATGCAGCAATTTTTAAAATTTTATCTGAATGGACAACATTCCAGCCGGCATAAGCAATTGCAGCGCCGGCAAATCCGCCTACAAGGGTATGTGACGAACTGGATGGTATACCAAGATACCAGGTAATGAGGTTCCAGATTATTGCAGCAATGACACCAGCCAGAATCACCTGAAGATTAATTAAATCTGTATTTACAACTTTGGCAATTGTATCAACAATATGGAGTTCAAAAATTCCATAAGCTGCAAAGTTGAAAAATGCAGCCCAGATAACAGCCTGAAGTGGAGTCAATACCTTGGTGGAAACCACGGTTGCAATTGAATTGGCGGCATCGTGAAATCCGTTAATTAAATCGAAAATTAATGCCAGAATGATAATGGCAATTAAAATAGTAAAATCCATTATGATATTTTAACGATAATTGATGAAAAGACATTGGCTACATCATCACATTTATCAATCGCCTTTTCGAGGGAGGCCAGGATATCACGTTTCTTGATCAGGTTTATTGCGTTGGTTTCCAGCTCAAACAGATTGGAGAGATATTCCTGGTATAAATAATCAACTTCACTCTCATAAGTACTGATTGTAGCACACGATTCGGCAAATTTCAGGAAATCGGAGGCATTTTTGACGCTGCTCAGTACCAGTTGGATCTCTTTGTTGGCTGCATGAATATATTCTGCAATCTTTCCAAACTCCTCAGGAAAGGTGGGGAGCTTGTAAAAATGGGTCCTGATTGCTGCAGTATGAATATAATCAACAACATCGTCAATGGTCGAAATAAGGAGATGGATATCCTCACGGTCGAAGGGCGTGATAAAGGTACCGTTCAGTTCAATTAGCAGTTGGTGGGTTATTACATCTCCGGTATGTTCTGCCTCCTTGATCAGTTTGATATATACCTCCCGCTCAACCAAATCATTTTCGCCCATCAGTTTGATCAGCAAATCTGAAGCTACTACAAGATTGTCTGCTGCTTCAATAAAAAGTGGAAAGAACTTGCGATCTTTTGGAACAAGAAATCCGAAAATTTTGTCCAGAATCATAACGTTATTGATTTAATTAAATTTTAATATTTTATGAGTGCGAATTTATAACTTTCTGGGTGATGATTAATTGTTTTATGAATTTAAGGTGAATATTTTACTAAAATTTGTTAAAAAAGGTAGTACGATATTGCTTAAATATCTAAATATCAATTAAATTTTATTTACTTTCTTTAAGATTTAGTGTAGGAAACAAAGTCCCTTGTCGCTTTGAGAAGGTTGACCGTCTGTAAAAGGAGGTGTTTTGTTTCAGACATCACGCCAAAATACAAAACTGAATTACTGCTGTTGGTCTCTTTTCTTTTAATCCTCCGAATTTGTCGTTTACCCTGCTCCTTCATTAATTCAAGGATCGCCTGCCGTTTCTGGATCAGCTCTTCAATTTGTTCAAACCGCGATTCTTTGATGATATGAAGTGCAAAATTCAGAAAGTCGGTTACCTGAGAACTGAATTGTGTCAATTCTGAATGCTGATCTTCAGCGAATGGCTTATGATCGTTTTTCAGGTGTTCCCGGAGCGGTCTGACAACATATTTAATTGAATGGGCCATTTCACGCAGGTAATCGACAATCTGCACATAAAAATGGCCCGTTTCAATCGAATCCTGCTGGAGCTGCTGAATAATCCTGTATGTAGTGGCTTTCAGCTTCTTGGCCCTTTGATTAAACTCCTCAATTTCCATTTCAATCTCTTCCAGCAACTTCATATTCTCAGAATGAAATCCTGAAATTGCTAAATAGTAGGATTTTGAAATCATGATAATAGCATTCGAAGAATCTTCCGTCGTTTTGATCAGAACATTTTCAGCCTTTATCAGCGGTTCAGAAAACTCATCGGTATCGGGGTGGCTTAATTCGGCTTTAGGTTTATTTTTACGAAAGCGGGGAAGAAATAAAATCGCCCACGCAACGAACATTCCCAGCATAAACCAAAAAAGAGAATACAATTTTTCCATTAAAAAAATTAACTTTTCCAACTGACAAATGTATTTCTGATCGGGTTACCAAAGTGCAAAAATTGTATTAAATAAATGTTAATAAGTGATTAACGGGTAACGATTGCCGGGAAGAGCAAATAAGTTTAACTTTGTCACCCGGAATTTTAATATTTATCAAAAATGGTTCCTATAAAAACAAGTACACCTCAGAAACTCGCAATCACCTCATCTGTTATCATCACTGCCGTTACTACTGTGCTGATGATTGCAGCTCATATGCTTGGATGGGCATTATGGTTAGTGATATTTATTCCTGTTTTATTTCTAACATGCTATTTTACAACTCTATATATACTCTCAGTTCTGATTAATGATAAAATCACCCCTATCTATAAGACAATCCGGGAAGTTCCGATCGAAATGAAACGAATCACAAGGCTCATACCCGGGAACAGGGATATTATTGCCGAAGTGGACCAGGAGGTTAAACAATGGGCAGAGGATAAACTGGCTGAGATTGACCGGCTTCGCGACCTTGAGAAATACCGTAAGGATTTTGTCGGGAACGTTTCGCATGAACTGAAGACCCCTATCTTCAATATTCAGGGATACATCCTGACCTTACTCGATGGTGGATTGGAGGATCCAAAAATCAACCGGCTCTACCTGGAGCGTACCGAAAAGAGTATAGACAGAATGATCAGTGTGGTTGAAGATCTCGAATCGATCACAAAACTTGAATCGGGGGAGCTCAAAATCCATATGGAACCTTTCGACCTTGTAAAACTGACCGAAGAGGTTTTTGAATTCGAATTACGTGATGCGAATGGAAGGAGGATCAGTATGAACCTTGTGGTGAAGGCGAATAAACCTGTAATTGTGATGGCCGACAAGAAACGAATCTTTGAGGTAATCAGCAATCTCGTTGGAAATGCCATCAAATATGGGAAAAAAGGGGGGAATGTAAACGTTGTTTTTTACGATATGGACAAAATGGTGCTCATTGAGGTGAGTGATGACGGAATAGGGATTGAGAAAAAAGACCTGATCCGTATTTTTGAGCGTTTTTACCGCGTCGATAAAAGCAGATCCCGAATTCAGGGGGGTACCGGACTGGGGCTCTCAATTGTGAAGCACATTATTGAAGCACACGAACAGACAATTCATGTTAAAAGTCAGATAGATAAAGGAACAACATTTACCTTTATGCTTGAAAAATATAATAAATAAAAATATTTTTCCCTGATACCGGTAAATTCCAAATTATATCTATATTTATTTCATTGAAAACCACGTATTCAATTCATTAAAAACCAATGGTAGAAAAAGATAATACTCCGCGCATACTTCTTGTCGACGACGAAGAAGATATACTTGAATTTGTTAGTTATAACCTTCAGCGTGAAGGGTTTAGGGTTTACTCGGCCCGCAATGGACTTGAAGCTATTGAGATGGCAGGTAAAGTAAAGCCCGATCTTGTAATCCTTGATGTTATGATGCCTGAAATGGATGGTATTGCCGCTTGTGAGGAGATCAGAAAACTCCCCAATTGTAAAAGTGTCGTTATTGCCTTTCTGACAGCCCGAGGGGAGGATTATTCTCAGATTGCAGGTTTTGAAGCAGGCGCAGATGACTATATCACCAAGCCGGTACGACCCAAGGTGCTGATTAGTCGTGTAAAAGCATTATTGAAAAGAGCGGGAGGCGTCGGTGCTGATGCCATTGATAATGATAAGATATTAAATATCGGCGATATTGTGATCGACAAAGAGCGGTACATTCTGATCATTGATGGTAAAGAACTGACCTTACCCCGGAAAGAGTTTGAACTGCTCTCATTACTGGTTTCCAAACCTGACAAGGTGTTTACACGCGACGAGATTTATAAATCGGTCTGGGGTAACAATGTGATCGTTGGCGACCGTACGATTGATGTTCACATCCGTAAATTACGCGAAAAAATTGGGAATGACCATATCCGTACGCTGAAAGGAATTGGTTATAAGTTTATAACCTAGAATTGGAACTTCAGGTAAAAAGAACTAAAAAAATGCAAATGGAGGAATGTAAAATGCAAACTGCAAATTTATTCACGTTGGAAGCAAGCCTACCCTAAGAATAATAAATCAATTTTGCATTTTACACTTTGCCTTTTTTACATTGATTTATAGTTCCTTGCGCATCCTGGCTACCGGAATATCCAATTGCTCACGGTATTTGGCTACTGTTCTTCGTGCTATTTCATACCCTTTGTCATTGAGAATCTGGGTGAGTTCATCGTCATTAAGTGGCTTTCTCTTACTCTCATTCTCAATACATTCCTGCAGTATCGATTTAATTTCGCGGGTAGAAACCTCCTCGCCTGTATCCTTTTGCATCGATTCGGAGAAAAAGTATTTTAAGGGATAAACTCCAAAATGGGTCTGAATATATTTACTGTTAGAGACCCTCGAAATGGTTGAAATATCGAGGCCGGTCCGATCCGCAATATCTTTGAGAATCATGGGGCGCATTTTCGTCTCATCCCCCTCCACAAAATAGTCTTTCTGATACATCAGAATTTCAGTCATCACAAGCATTAGTGTCTCCTGGCGCTGTTTGATGGCATCGATAAACCACTTTGCCGAATCGATCTTCTGCTTGACGAAAAGGACCGCCTCTTTCACATCACGTGACATTGATTTCCGGTTATCCTGGTAAGAACGGAGCATATTGGTATAATGACGGCTGATATTCAACTCAGGGACATTTTTCTGATTAAGGCTAAGCTGCAGTTCATCATCAATAACTTCGAGAATGAAATCGGGGATGATGGCCTGATTCCCCTGACTGATATTGTTACTGAATGAACTTCCCGGTTTTGGATTAAGTTTAAGAATTTCGTCAATG
>JAHEYS010000383.1 GCA_023251475.1 Prolixibacteraceae bacterium | reverse complement strand
TACCCTTTGGGAATTGCATAGCGGTGAACTTTTCGGCGCCATCGGGAAACTGATGGTCGATTTGCTCGGAATTATAACTATCCTTTTGTCTGTCACCGGGTTATTACATTTCTTTTTGCCAAAACTGATCAGACGCAGGAAAAGGCGGACAGGGACATCAGGGAACCTTCCGGCAACTTTCCGGCTTAACCTTCGGTGGCACAATTTGGTGGGCTACTCCTTCGTTTTATTTCTGATGATCAATACATCAGCTGGTATCTTCCTGCGACCCCCACTGCTCATTCCGATTGTCAACAGCAAGGTGGGAATTATTCCGGGATCACATCTCGACAATGATAACGCATGGTCAGATAAGCTGAGGAAAGGAATCTGGAACCAGCAACTTGGCATCTATATCCTCTCTACATCAGATGGCTTTTATGCCGTGGATGAAAAGCTGACCGGTTCAATGGTGCGTTTTTCCGCTCAGCCACCTGTCAGCCTGATGGGGTGTAATGTATTTGAGCCGGCTGATGGAACCAGGTATCTTGTAGGTTCTTTTTCAGGGATGTATAACTGGGATGCTGTTAGTGGAAAGGTGACCGATTTCTTCACCGGAGATGGTTACCAGGCGCCAGTCGGAATGGCAAGACCGGTATCTGACCATATGGTCGCCGGATATCTCCGCGATTCCCAAAACCGGGAATGGATATTCGATTACAACCTGGGGATTGAAGCCAAGAATAGTGGTTCAGTGCCGGACATGCCGTTATCGGTTAAAGAAAAGTCGCCCATATCGCTCTGGAACCTTTCACTCGAAATCCATACGGGCCGGATTCTGGAACCATTTATTGGAATGCTCTACCTCCTTTATATTCCCTTCGCCGGGATTTGTGTCCTGATGGTATTAATCAGCGGCTTTTTTGTCTGGTTCCTTCCCAAACGGAAAAAAATGGAGATGAGGAAAGTTCAATATAAAAAGGATATTGAACTTTCTGTAAAAAATAATATCAAATAGAGATTCTTAACAGCTCCTTTTTCGTATATTTAACATTTTCGTATAAAATGCGAATATGGAAAACTAAAAATGGATCTGAAATATTCCGGGTTTCAGCCGGGAGGAGTAATGTTTATCTGATCTCAACTCCAAGGGGAAATATTCTGGTCGACACGGGGTGGAAATATTCATTTGATGGTCTGCGAAAGAATATCAGAGCAATGGCATTATCAAAACCGGTTTCCCTTCTCATCTTAACGCATACCCATTTCGACCATTGTTATAATGCCGCTATGATCAGGCAACTGGAAAACTGTAAAATAGTGATCAGTGAACAGGATGCAACCTTTACCCGCAATGGATATACCCCCATTCCGGCCGGGACATTATCCGTAACCAGAATTTTATCCCATATCGGAAAGATGATCGGAAAAAAATGGTTTGGTTATCCCCCATTTAATCCTGACCAGGTGATTAAGGAAGAACCTGATTTATCCACGGAAGAATATGGCATTAAAATTATAAGCACTCCCGGCCATTCACCAGGATCGATATCCTTAATCATAGACAATGAGATTGCTATCGTTGGAGATGCCATGCTGGGGATTTTCTTCAACTCCATTTTCCCCCCATTTGCGGATGACGTAAATGAGATGATCAGAAGCTGGGGTAAACTGCTGAAAATGGATTGCCGGCTCTTCCTGCCGGGGCATGGGGGAGCAGTCACAAGGGAGTTGCTGCAAAGGGAATATGAAAAATATTCCAGAAAACAGGATATTTTATCATTAATTCAATAGCGAAAGTCAGTTAACACTGTTTGGATGTAGGAGACCACATAAACCAAATCAGAGACCATCTGACCCATATCTATGATCAACTAACTAAAATCAGAGACCATCTGACAATTGTCGATGATCACATAATCAATATCGGAACTCATCTAATCATTGTCGTAGCCCTCTGTTTTTAAATCAATGTCCGTATATCTCAAATCTAATCCCGCTTTTCATAAAGGGGGATCCACATAACCAATATCGGAGACCGATGAACTGCGGTCGAAAATCACCTAACCAAAATCGAAGACCAATATTACCAAATCTGAGAATGTGAATATTGTATTCATTATTAATTGATTTATAATTATTTCGCCCAAAAAAAATTCAATATACAAAAATACATATTAAATTATTTTGTATATTTGGTTAATTGCTTCATTAATCAACTAATATTTTAATAGTCATGAACAACATTCAGACGAGTAGATTTTCTATGAAACTTGGAATGCGTGATTTCTTAAATAAAAACGCAGCAATTACAAGTTCCCTCCCAACCTTTGGTGTACTTTTTCCGCAATTTAATGACAACCTTTCTCAGATTCAGGTTTTACGCGAACTACAGGAAATTAACAAATCGGGTATTTCTGATCACAAAAATTCATTGCGATCCGATTTGGTGGCAAGAGCGCTTGACATAAGCAGAAAAACTGAAGTTTATGCCAAAATGAACAATAATCCGATCCTGGCCAAAGAGGTGCATTATACTGAAACGGAATTAAACAAATCATCAGATTCAGGATTAAAAGATAAGGCGTTAGTCATCTGGGATAAAGCTAACGCAAACGTTATGGTTTTGGCCGAATATGGCGTTAATCCTGAAATGTTAACTGCTCTAAAAATCGGAATTGATTTGTTTAATGCGTCCATACCTACTACACGAACCGGAAAAGCGGAAACAAAGGAAGCCACCACTCAGCTTGCCGGATTATTCAAGGAAAATGATGCGATACTGGCAAAATTTGACCTGCTTGTTGAAGTCGTACGTCTTACTCAACCTGAATTTTACAGCGGTTACAAAGGAATCCGTAAGATTATTAATACAGGAACCGGCACTCTGGCTTTGACTGCCAATATTACTGATACAATAACCGGTATAGGCATCAAGGGAGTTAAGGTTACCTTTATTCCGCTCAGGGAAGAATTAATCGGAATGAATGCCTGGATTGAAGCCAAGCTTGTGAAAACAACAGCCGGGAAAGGTAATTTTAACATTAAGAGTATGGCCGATGGGACCTACACCGCAACTGTAGTAAAAACAGGTTATAAGAAACAGGTGCTTAATATAAATGTTGCCGCAGGTGATCTTACAAAGCTGAAAGTTCAGCTTGAAAAGAACTGACAAATAAACCAGCATTATACTGATTTTTCCTAAAAATTTTCACCTTTAGAGTTATCTTATTGGTGACGCGAAGTACGTTTTCAGACGCAAAGCAAAGGTGTAGCAGTAGTGTTTTCATAGCCATAAGCAAGAATAACAAAAAAGGCCTCCCAAATTGAGTGGCCCCTATTCCATTTGGCGAATCAAATATTTAACAGATTTTGTTTTTAGGTTCAACCCGTTAATGTCTGACCACCAGCTTACCAGTCAGTTGTTTGCCTTTATATGTTGCCCGAATCATATAAATGCCGTTTATCCAACCCGATGTATTTATGGTGGTCCAATTCCCTTTTAATCCGGTTTTCTTTTCTTTCGACACCATGCCAGACGAGTATACATCTAATGCCCATTCCACATTTTCATCTATGCTTTTGGTACTTTTACTTACGATCGACAAATTAACCTCGCTGGTTGCCGGATTAGGGTTAATCATAAGACTTACACGATCAACTACAGATATTATTTCGGTGTATAAGCCTGAACCGCATTCATTTGAGGTCTGGACTCCAAGCTGATATTGTCCGGGATTATAAAAAACAATGTTTGCTACGTTGCCATTTGCATTTAAAGTAGTACCCGTAGATGGATTAACCGTCCATGAATAATTTTGTGATTCTGACATACCTGCAAAAGATGCAGTGTAATTAACCTCCTGGTAATTTGCAGGCATAGAAGGCCCAATAAAATATCCTTCAGGCATCCCGGACCAAACAACCTGTTGTGTTAAAATAAGAGTATCTCCTGTACAGTTAATAACCTGGGCTTTGATCCAACCGTTTCCACTACTATTTGATCCAAACGTACATGGATTAGCACCTTGTGCAGACGAACGGGTAATATTAGAACTTTGGTCCCATAAAATAGTTGCCCCGGCACAAGTGTTACTGATAGAAAAATCAGCGCCAGAGGAACAAACAACTGATGGACCAGAAATTTTAGCAGATCTCCAATATGCATTCTGAACTGCAGCATATGCATTAACCAAACCGCATCCGGTATCCTGGTTCCAGGTTCCTGCTCTTGCTCTTATGGGTGAGCCTGTTGAGTAATTATAAGGTCCAACTTTTGTACAGGTAGATTCCAAGATGTCCCTTACCATGGTATTTGTTAGATTTGGATTGACCGACAACATTAGTGCAGAGATACCGGCCACAAGTGGCGCCGCAGCAGAAGTGCCACCAAATTGAGTGGTGTAATCTCCGTCAGCACCCGATGACTTATTAACTCCGGCAGTACCCTGATTATCTGATGTAGCTATTTTAACCCCTGGGGCGACAAATTCAAGTTCCGGACCGAAATTGCTTCCCCACGAATACTCATGGTCGCAACTGACACCCAGAGGATCAGGTAATACTCCTTTATCTAAAAAAATAGTAGTAGAATTACTACGCTTTCTTTCACCACATTGACTCATTGCACCTACAGCCATGACCCCGGTATTACTGTTTGCCGGCCAAGATATAGAACTATTCTCATTGCCTGCTGCGAATACGATAACACACCCAAGATTGTTCCTTCCATAATTCAATGCAGCTGAAATTTCAGCATTAATAGCGGGATTTGGGCTGGGAATACTCCAAGAGCAACTGAGTATATCAGCGCCATCAATTTCCCATGCATGGTTAATGGCTTCAATAGCCCAATCCGTTTCACTCCTTAATTTTAGCTCACCACTATCACTATAGGAATAATAACTTCTGATAGGAATTATCTTGCAATCAGAAGCAATGCCAACTGTTCCTATATCATTATTAATTGCCCCAATAATGCCGGCACAGCTTGTACCATGTGAATCATCTCCCCAACAACCTCCATTGGATCCACCAGCACAACCTTCGGTGGCATCATAACCTGGCAGCAAATTTGCCATTAAATCAGGGTGGCTTAAATCTACACCCATATCAATTACGGCAACTTTAATATTTCCATCCCCTCTTGTAATACCCCATGCTTCAGGAGCCTTAATGTCAATGCCGGCAGTTCCCCCCGATTGCCCCGTATTATGAAATCCCCACTGGTCAGGGTAATTCTGATTCATGTTTTTAATAAACTGAGTAAATGACGGTTGGGCATATTCAAAATAGCCTGATTGTTGCTTTCAATTGTTTAGATTTTTAATAGATAATAATACCAGATTAGAATATCCATTCTCCATAACTATATCTGTTGAATTACATAATTGATATTCATGTGCAGTGTAAGAAATATTAATTCCATCAGACGGGATCACCCAATTTTTTATCAATAAAGGGAAGTTGCAAACATAACTTACCCCCCAATGATTATTATTAATAAATATATATTCTGTTAGTGTTTCTGCGTCAGGAGAATAACTAATAAAAAATGATTGATTTCCATCGAATGATAAATCTTTCATCTGTTGATGGGATGTTTTGGACGCATCAAACAACAATATTTTATCTATAATAACACTCTTAATGAATTTTGTTTCGTGATCACAGGGACATTTCTTGATTACAAATTGGGTGTTGTCAATTACTTCGGTTTTTTTACAGCCATCCCCCCATAAGGCGAGCAACAGGATGTAGA
>JAHEYS010000382.1 GCA_023251475.1 Prolixibacteraceae bacterium | reverse complement strand
GCCTCGTCGGCGATAATTGGAAGTGGACTGTTTTGGGTCAGCCAGGCAATATCGTCAACAGCGAGTTTGCTCATGGGTTGTTCAATAAATACGACACCTTGTGTTGCAAGCCATTGGATCATGTCCAATGCCATCTGTCGGTCTTTCCAACCCTGGTTGACATCAACGCAGATCGGGGTATTGGTTACCGAACGGATTGTTTGGATCATCTCCTTATCGTTATCGCGCCCTAATTTTACCTTGAGTATTTTAAACTCACCTGCCTCCTTAACCTTTTCTTTAACCACTTCAGGGGTATCAATTCCAATGGTGAAGCTCGTATTGGGGGTCTTTAACGGATTAAGTCCCCAAAGTTTATGCCATGGTTGCTGAACAATCTTACCGAAAAGGTCATGCAGGGCGATATCAACCGAAGCTTTGGCCGCATAATTCCCAACAGCCAAATGATCTACATACTGCAGGATGTCTTCAAGTCCGAAGGGATCAGTAAAATTTGAAAGATCAACTTTTGAAAGAAATTCGGCAGCAGATTTCTGACTCTCCCCCAGATAGGGAGGCATACTTGCCTCACCGTATCCAATGAGGCCATCATACTCAATTTCTGTGAGCATAACGGGAGTAGTGGTCCGCGAGTTATTAGCAATTGTAAAGACATGCTTCAGCTGAAGATCATAAGGACGGAACCGAAGTTTCATTGAACCTGCCTTTGCCGATCTCTTTCTTGTTGAAGAGGCAGTTTCAGCAGCTGTAACTGATTTGGGAAGTATTAGCGAACCGGCTGCCAATCCGCTGTATTTTAAAAAATTACGTCTGTTCCTCATCTGAAGATTGTTTATTATTAATTACTGATATAATTTAGACCAGGAGTTTTAAGTAACTGGAATAATTTATGCCATAACTGGATATTTATAAATTGCAAAAAATCACTAAGAAAAGGCATTTAAAATTGAACATTATTAATTGACAATTATTTGCTACCATTCTCTGAAATGAATATTATCCTAAAGTCTAAAACCGGGAGGATTCAATACCAGTTGTGTTGCCTCAGGAGCCAGTAACCCTGCTCAGGAGAAAATCCGATTATCCTTCTGGCGCCAAGTAATTTAGCAGCGAGATCGTTATTGAAGAGGGTACTGTTTTTGTCCAGGCTGTTGATATGAACAAATCCCGATTCGTGAATGAACTCACCTTCCCCAATATACATCCCAACATGAGTCACACGGTAAGGTTGTTTTGACCCGAAGAACAACAAATCACCTTTTTGTAATTTATCCCATCCTGAAGCAGGATCCAGCTCGACTCCGTGCTTAACCTGTTGTGAGGCATCGCGTTCAAGAATTACCCCGTTTAGAAAACAGACAGTTTTTACAAACCCGCTGCAATCCAATCCCTTTGAAGAAGTTCCTCCCCACAAATATGGAAAACCCAGGAATTTTTTCCCGGTGGTGATCATCCTGTTTCCGGCCAATGTGACAGTATCTTTCCACTGTTTAAAATCAAGCCAATCCATTCGATTCACATAGCCAACTCTTCCATCTGGAAGGCCGACTTTGGCAAGATTCAGCTTTTCTGATAATCTTACCACAATCGCACCGGCTACCAGGTCGCTTTGCACTTCACTTTGCTGATCATCCTGGTAGATTGTTCCGCTGGTACTGGTGTAGATCATACGGCTGGCATTTCGCCAGTCAACCATTGCCTGTTGACTTTGCTGCTGCACTGCTGATTTATTTGTCCATGCGATGTAGCGGTCTGGCGTCTGAATTAATAGCCAATCTTCCGATTCCTTTAACAGCCGTACCGGTGTCCCCATGATTGCCTGTGATACCAGCTCTGAAGAATGGGCAGGCTTACTCCTAAGATTGGCAACACTCAGTGAAACCAAACCCCAGCTTTTCTGAAGATGAAGGGTGTCCGGAAGTATTGTAACACTATCTGTTGCATTAATTCCCCTGGAAGTAAAAAGTTGAAATACCTCTTTTTTTGCCCCAGGAAACATCGATTCCCCTTTTAAAATTAACTCTCCACCTTCCCCTTTGATCAGCTTCAGATTGCAAATTGCAACCCTTTTGTCCGGAGTCCAACTTGTTGAAATGCGATCAATTTCATTTTGAATTCCTTCAACTGACTTTTGCTGACAACCAAATACAAGGGTCAAAAAAACAATTGAAATTATAATTATATATCTCATTTGAAATTAAGTTTTTTGTATGACATCTTCTTATGAATACAAAAGTAGTATTAATTCAGTTGCCGTTTGTGAATCATGCGATGTTTCAGAACAATCAGAAATATTCTACTTTCATATGGTAATCCCATTGATTAAAGTAGAGATTACCTCCATCCCATTCCACTTCTCCCCGCTGAAAATCATAAGGTTCGCTCCGGCTAAATCTCTTTTCAGGTACCAGCAAGCTGCCAATGGCATCGTTAATGATCAACCGGTAAGCATCGATTCCACTGATATAAAACTCTTTTTCGCGCAAATTGTTCGAATTCTGAAGATGAAACGACATGTCGAGCGGGACCCAGCCAACCCCCTGGTAATATACTTCGCACCAGTCGTGCAGATTTACCTCATCGGGATGCATCATCCAACCGCTCTGCCATTTCACCGGAATTTGCTGATACCTGGCCAATGTCATAAAAAGCAAGGTCTGCATACCACAATCACCCCGCAGATTGTTCAAAACATAGCCAGGGATAAACGGTATTATTGAATACTCCAGCGCCCCGGTCCAGATAATGTGGTCGTTAATCCAGTAATAAAGTCTCCTGACCTTTTCAACCGGATTATTGATCCCGGTCACCAGACTGTCGGACAATTTTTTAATTTGGTCCGTAAATACAATCTGCGGGTATTGTTCCCTGGTATATTTCTTAAAGATAACCGAGGTGGTATCGTAAGGCCAAATCTTTTGATTTCTGATGTCAAAGTGTTGTGCCATTGATAAATATTCAAACTCGAGTTCAAATATAACTGGCTTCCCTTTTAACGCTTTCTGCTCAAGATAAACAGATCGCTGCTCCATTGAATCGGGACCAATTAAATGATTTTCCGGAAAAGTTTTTATGAGTGTAATTTGTTTTTGACGTTCATGAATCCCGCGCGGCCAGGGTAACCAGCACCTGACCGATTTACTGTCCGGAATCGCATCCGCTTTAACTGTCAACCGATAAGTAACCTTCATTTTAACCGGAACGACTGGTTTTCCATCGTTACCAGTGGCAGAAAGCACCTTCCGCGTATGTTCTAAACGAAATAGGGAGAGATGGCTGTCAGCCGACTTCTGTTCTCCGTTATTCTTTCGGTTTTGGCTTTCAAGGATTATTTTAAGATTTGAAACAGCCCGCTTGAAATAACGTTTGGCCCCATCAATAATTTTATACTCGAGCCAGTTATTTTTCTCCCAGATAATTCGGTCATTTTGAGAATAGCCGCCAAATTCATTTTTGAGACGGGACTCAATTTCAGCTTCCGAAAGGGTGAAATCGGCTTTGATCCTGGTTGCCATATCCGCAAGTGATTTTAGCTTTGTCACCGTAATTGAATCTGATTTTCCATGAACAAGCAATGAATCTGTCCATTGTGTCACAAGTGTGAGGTTGCCTTGATCAAAAGCAGCAGTTATATCAGCTGCTTTAATGGATCTTTTCACCCCTGGCTGACAACTAATCAACAGAATATAAAAAGCGAGGAAGATACAGATTCGGAGCTTGTTCATAATTGAATATTAATGCACTTATGCATTTGTAGGATTACAAGATTAAAAGTAGATATTCTGAATTGATTTGATTAACAAAAAACAGAAATAATTAGCTAATTTTAAACAGTTTCTTTATCTGATCTATACCGCCTGAATCATCGCGAGGTAATTTTCGATCGGCACATAAGTTGGGATACTGTTACCCGACCCAAGTGCATACCCTTTGGATCGGGTAAGTTTCAGAATTTCAACAGCTCTTTTGTGAATCTCTCCGGGTGTTGACCGCACCAGAAAGTCCATATCAATTCCACCCAGAATTGCAATCCGCCCGCCCCACCTTTGCCAGCCTTTCTCAACAGGACAAATGATATCCTCCCATGAATGTTTTGCATCATATTTAAGATCATCAATCAGAAAGTCCATGACGGTTTCAAGGTTTCCGCACGAGTGCAGTATGGCAGGTTTTTGGTTAAAATGAATCGCATCGACAATTTTCTTATGCCAGGGGAAGAGGTATCGGTGCATTGAGTTGGGGTCGAGCATTGTTTGTGTTTTAAACCCCCAGTCATCGTTTACAATCAGCGCACCGACTGTTTCTAAAGCTGAAACGATTTCATAAAACCGCAAAAGCCTTGAACCTACTGCATCAAAAATATCCTGAACAAGTTTCTCATCTTCGTACAGCAGGTAACACAACCGTTCAAAACCGACCAGATCAATCACATTTTCAAGAACACCACCTGGTCCGGGCGCCACAAATTTCATCTGAGGATGGAGTAATGGCGCAAAACGATCAAATGTCTCAAAATCACCACTTTCTGGATCCGGCCAGGGATAGGCTTCAAAGGAGGCGCGATCAGTAATCAGAGACCCGTCATTTTGCGAGATGGTAGATTTTTGTCCGTGCGGCGCTCTCAGAAAGGTTAAAGCTCCATAGAACCTGGCAGGAATCGTCACATAATCGTAACCGGCATTCGTAAAAGCTTCAATGGTAATGGCAATTGTCTCATCAATATTCGCAGCATCCGAATTTTTACGTCCCGACAGATACTCATTTAACGGACCATTGGTGAAATACTCGAACAACACAGGCCGGTCGGGTGTTTCACGTTGCAGTACACTGAGTAACTGGTTAAAATCGGGTTCGTATTTGCGTTTCATCCTTCTGCCATTTTCACTGATCTGCTGCAGCAGTTTATGATATCATAACAATATTATTTTAATATTATTATGATATCATAAATATTCATTTATATAATTAAATATCAATGTTTTAAATGTTTTGATAATTCTTCATACATTACCTGAAGTATATCTGTCCTTACGTTTAACTCACTGATTTTACTGTTTTCGCGTGTCGGATTTACGCGGTTGGACAGGAAGATATAGAGCAGACCATTTGAAGGATCAGCCCAGAAAAATGTTCCGGTGAAACCAAAGTGTCCAAAACTTTGTGGGGTGGCGCCCGCACAGGGATAGGTTTTGGCTTTATCCAGTTTAAGATTATCAATCATTGGTTTATCGAATCCTAATCCCCGCCGGTTGTTAGTCTGTGGAAATTGGACCCTGTTAAACTCCCTTAAAGTAGATTCTTTCAAATATTGTTTGCCTCCGTATGCACCGTACTGAAGGTACATTTGAACCAGTTTGGCCAGATCATTTGCCGAGGAGAATAACCCGGCATTCCCTGCTATTCCGCCAAATACGGCAGCCGATTCATCATGAACACTGCCATGGATTAGTCTTTTGCGGTAATAATCATCATATTCAGTGGGGACGATCTGCTCACAGGAAAACTTTTTAGCAGGCAGATAAGTCGTTGTTGTTGCACCGAGCGGACCATAGAAATTTTTATCCAGGTAATCTGTGAATTTCATTCCCGATATTTTTGCAACGATATCTGGTGTTAATATCACTGACAGGTCGCTGTAAACATATTTTCCCCTCGTTTTTAGGGGTGATTTTCGGATCGATTTATAAATTCTGTTTTTAAATTTTGTATTGAGAAAAAGTCCGGGAGCAACTTCCAGTTCATAC
>JAHEYS010000126.1 GCA_023251475.1 Prolixibacteraceae bacterium | reverse complement strand
CCGGACGTGGAAAACAGGAAAATTAGATGGACAGTGACCGAAATGCCGGAGTTATTTGGCGATTATTCCCTGCTAAAACAGGTCTGGATGAACCTGATTGACAATGCAGTTAAATATACGAAATTTAAAAATCCGGCTGAAATAACCATTGATTTCAGAGAAGAGAACGAAAATTTTGTATTTTCCGTTCGCGATAATGGGGTGGGCTTTGATATGAAATATGCACATAAATTATTTGGTGTATTTCAGCGCCTGCATGCCCAAAGTGAATTTGAAGGGACAGGAATCGGCCTGGCCAATGTTCAGCGTATTGTTCATAAACATAACGGGCAGGTATGGAGTGAGGCCGAACCCGATAAAGGAGCAACATTCTTTTTTAGTTTACCAAAAAAATAGGGAGGTATCATCATGTTTGAATTAAAAACCATTTTACTGGCCGAGGACAATCTACTGGATGTGGAACTAACGATCGAGGCACTTAAAGAGCATAATCTTGCAAATCAGGTTATTACCGTCAGAGACGGAGTCGAGGCTATGGAATACCTGAATTATGAAGGGGAGTTCAGAAACCGCAAAAAGGGTAATCCCGCGGTATTGCTGCTCGATATTAAGATGCCACGAATGGATGGAATTGAAGTTTTGGAGGCCATCAGAAAGAACGGGAAACTTAAAACGCTTCCAATCGTTATGCTCACTTCATCACGTGAAGAGCCGGACCTGAAAAGATGTTATGACCTTGGAGTAAATGCGTATGTTGTAAAACCAGTAAATTTCAGGGAATTTCTGGATGCAGTAAAACAGATTGGTGTTTTCTGGGCGATACTCAATGAACAACCACATAATCTTTAACTTATGAATGGAGAAAATAAAATTGAAGGCACGCATCTAAAAGTCCTTATTCTGGAAGATTCCCCGCATGACCTTGAATTAATCCAGGAACAATTAACCGATGCAGGTTATATTCTGGATTTTATCCATGTGGATAATGAGCGTGGATTTATCGCTTCTCTGCGCGAAAATTCTTTCAATATTATACTGTCTGATTTTAATCTGCCGGGTTTTGATGCTTTTGGAGCACTGCAAATCAGCAATAAGCTGTGCCCGGATGTTCCGTTTATTTGCATTTCAGGTTCAATTGGAGAGGAGACTGCAATTGAATTACTTAAGAAAGGCGCTGTGGATTATGTGCTGAAAGACAGACCTGAACGACTACCTTTTGCCGTAAATCGGGCCATTAACGAACAAAAAGAAAAAACAGCACTAAAACTTGCCGAAGACGAACTGAAGCAAAAGGAGGTGAAATTCCGTACACTCACTGAAAACATCCCCGATATAATTGCCCGGTTTGACAAAAACCTGAGACATATTTACATTAATCCGGCAATTGAGAAAATAACGGGATTATCGCCGGATACTATTTTAGGTAAAACAAATGAGGAGCTTGGCATGCCCAATGAAAAGGTGATCATTTGGAATGAGTATCTGCGATCTGTATTTCAAACGGCAAAACAGCAGATTTTTGAATTTGAATTCCAGTCACCCACAGGTACCTTGTATTTTTTATCCATGCTGGTGCCCGAACTTACCGAAGATGGGAAAGTCAATACCATCTTGTGTGTTACCCGAAATATCAGCGAGAACAAACTGGCTGATATTGCTTTAAGGAAAAGTGAGGAACGACTTAGGGACCTAGTATTCAGTACCGCAGATTGGGTATGGGAAATTGACATGAACGGAAAATATACCTACAGCTCACAAAAAGGGAATGAATTTTTTGAAGTTTCGCAGGAAGAGATCATCGGAAAGACGCCGTTCGATTTTATGCCGGCAGATGAAATAAGCAGGGTCGGTTCCATTTTTGCCGAAATTGTCGAACAAAAGGCACCTATAAAAGATCTGGAGAACTGGAATATCGGGAAAAATAATGAAAGGATCTGCTTACTTACAAATGGACTTCCCATTCTTGATGACCAGGGAGAACTAATCGGATACAGAGGGATTGACAAAAACATTACTGACCGAAAGCTCTCTGAGCAGGAATTAATAAATGCCAAAGAAAAAGCTGAAGCCAGCGATAAATTGAAAACTGCCTTTATCAATAATATCTCACATGAAATCAGAACACCGTTAAACAGTATTTTGGGGTTCGGAGGTTTACTGGTCGATTCGGAATTAACGACTGATGACAGGATGGAATATTACACCCTTTTGGAGCATGCAAGCAACCGCCTGATGAATACGGTTTCCGATTATATTGACATGGCTCGGATTGTATCGGGTACAATGGAAGTGCACCAGAAAGAATTTCTTCTGAAACCACTATTCAACGAAATCATTGAAAATACAGCGCCGTTGTGTGCCGAAAAAACGATTGGATTCGAAGTTGTAATCCCTCAGGAAACCAATAATATAACGGTTATTTCCGACAGTGAATTTATTCGTAAAATATTAAATATTCTGCTCGACAACTCCCTGAAATTTTCCAGCGAAGGGAGCATCAGCTGTGGCTATTCGATTATTCCGGGTTACCTTGAATTTTTTGTGCAGGATATGGGGGCTGGAATAGCATCTGATAAACTTGAGATAATTTTTAACATGTTCTCACAGGAGGACGTATCATCAACACGTGGATACGAAGGCAGCGGATTGGGGCTCACCATTGCCAAAGGTTTGGTTAAACTGCTTGGTGGTGTGATTAAGGTAATTTCCGAAAAAGGGAAAGGCTCTACTTTTACATTTACAGTTCCATATTATCCACCTATATTCACCGATAAAGATTCCATGGTAAAAACAATAAAGTCATCTGAATCCGGCAAGCCGCTGGTACTCATAGCTGAAGACGAGGAGTTAAACTATTTGTATATGGAAGTTGTCATGAAAAAGATCGGGTGCAATTATATCCATGCGATGAATGGAGCCGAAGCAGTGGAAATATGTAAACAAAACAAAGAGATTACCCTGGTGCTGATGGATATTAAAATGCCGGTAATGAATGGGATTGAAGCCACTCAGCTGATCCACGAATTCTGGCCTGAATTACCAATAATTGCCACCACAGCCTATGCGCAAACGGGCGACGAACATCGTTTTCTTGCCGCCGGATGCAATGGGTATCTTGCAAAACCGGTAAAAAAAGAGAGTCTGGAGGCATTATTGAATAATTACCGGTAACGTTAAGCGTGTGAATCAATAAAGTTGGTTTATTCGTTTGTGGATCAGATCTTTACGATTATAATAAATGAGGGTGTTCAACGATGACCTATTTTTTTATTGCGTTCATGTGGGCAGGTTACTGTGCATTGCATAGTTACCTGATAAGTATCGGATTCACAAACCTGATGAATCGTTTATTAGGGAAATATTATGCCTTCTACAGATTGTTTTACATATTAATTTCATTGTTATTACTCATTCCATTAATAATCTATTCCAATCAATTGGATAGTGTCGTAATTATCGGTGAAGGACCAATCCTGGACATTTTAAGAGATGTTCTTATTACTGGTTCGTTACTGATGTTTACCTGGGCTTTTATCTTTGACTATGATGTTTTAACATTTTTTGGAGTACGTCAGATTTTAAAATTCGGAAGAATTAAGGGAACAAACCCGCCGGGGGAACTTAAAAGAAGGGGATTATTAGGAATAATCAGACACCCAATGTATTTCGCCCTGATCATTTATTTATGGTGTCAGACGCGTAAAATATCGGATTTAGTCGTGAACATCGTGTTGACTGTTTACATTATTATAGGAACCCGGCTTGAGGAGAAAAAGCTTCTACTGGAGTTTGGGGAGAGTTACATCAGTTATCAAAAGGAAGTACCCATGATAATTCCGTTTACAAAAGTAAAGATGAAGTAATCAGTTTTAAATAAATGGTTTATAAATCAACCCTAATACTATAAAAATATGGCAACAATTTTAAAGAGCGAAAAAAGGGAATTTCAGGAGAATCCCGGAAGAATTGACAATTTTCGGCTGTTGTCGGATATTTCGAGGGTGAAGAGTGGATTAGAGTCAAAAAACCTGAATTTTGACCTGAGATTATTAAATTCCGGACAATTTTCATCCCCTTACCATTTTCACCGCAATGCTGAAGAGCTATTTATGGTGTTATCCGGATCAATGACGTTGCGTACACCAAAAGGTCTTGAAATACTAAAAACAGGGGATCTGGTATTTTTTGAAATGGGGGAGACCGGTGCTCACCAGGTCTATAACCATGACACGGAACCTTGTACCTATCTGGATATCCGAACATTTTTTGGCGCCGATATCTGTGAATACCCCGATTCCGGGAAGACACTAGTCGTTCCATCCATGCAGGTATTCGAAAGGGAGTCTAAGGTAAGTTATTTCAAAGGGGAGGAGAATATACTTGAAAAATGGGCTGAGATTAAAAATGCAAAATAAGACTGAGATTATGAGTACTGCATTAAAAATATAACCGGCCTTGTCATCTGTCGAATGATGACCCATATGTGCGTGGATGGCACGGTAAGAGCGGCAAAGGATTTAGGATATACGATTACTCTGATCGGAGACGCATGTGCAATCAAAGATCTCGAATTAAACAGACAAGTCGTCAGCGCAAGGGAGGTTCAGCAGAGTTTTCTCGCCGTTTTAAACTATGTTCTATTCAACAGTAACATCAACAAAAGAATATCTTGGACAGAAATAAGTACCATCTGAAATAACGACAGGTATTTTGGATTTCCTTTTTAAAGATCATTTCACTTCATGGGTTCCGTCGGGAAGGAACTTTACGGTTGGCTGCACCCTGGTCTGTTCAAACAGATCGTAACTCTTTTTGAGATCACCCCATAAGCTGATTTTATCCTTGTCTTTTCTGTAATTGGAAATTAATCCTGAATACCTGGTATCGTTGAGCCGGGCCGGATAAATGGTGAGGGCGATCTCCTCCTGGCCGCTGTTGTAGGCTTCGATACAGTAAACAAAAAGTTCCCTGATCCTGTCATCAGTCATAGCCAAACAACCCGAAGAGATACAAGAACCATGAATATAGATCTGGTTTCCCAGATGGCCACGAACACCCCTGATGCTGTCGGAGGCATTCGGATAGTTAACCTCCATCGATAAATAGTACTTGCTGTAAGGATTCAGTTTGGAGATGTGGTAAAATCCTTCAGGAACCTGTAAGTCACGATAACGTCTCTTCGGTCCGCTGGAGCCTGAAAGGTCACAGATGGAGAATTCCTTTATTGGCACAAAAACAGAGTCGGAACAATTTTTTGCCCACAACTCAACTATTTTTTCGGTTTTAAATACACGCAGGTAAATCCTCAGGCTGTCGCGTGAAATTGAATGTCCGGCCAGGGTTTTATCAACAATTTTCTCTTTAGCGGTGTAGGCTTCCCTAACCCGTGTAAAATTCAGCTGCTTTTCTCTGAATGAAGGTGAACTCATTGCTGAATTCACAAACATAAAGGAGAAGAGTATTATCAATATTTTCATAAATCAATCTAAAAAATAACCCGACAAAAGTAATGGAAAAATGCACTTGATTACCAGCCCCTGCCTGACCTTTCTTCCCTTCGTCCGTAAATGGGTAGGGATAAAGCTCACATCTTCTTCACTTTTTTATCCATTTTCAACTGTTGTTTAGGTGATCTGAATTTTTCCCCGGAACCATTACATTTTTGTTATTTTTGCAATTATGGATGAACAAGCGCCAAAGATACCCCGTCGGATACGGTATAAAGGGACACACCCTAAGTAATTTAAAGATAAATACAAAGAACTTTCCCCGGAACAATATGCCGACGATATTGCAAAGGTGATGCAGCAGGGGCGTACCCCGGCAGGGATGCACCGATCGATTTGCGTGAATGAAATATTGGAGTTTCTCCGGATCGTTCCCGGACAAACCGGACTAGATGCGACACTGGGTTATGGTGGTCATAGCCTGGAGATACTAAAACGCCTTGTTCCCGGCGGACGACTTTTTGCCACCGATGTCGACCCGTTTGAATTACCACGAACCAGGGACCGTCTGGCGTCGTTTGGATACGGACCGGATGTGCTTATTATCAGGAAAATGAATTTTTCGCAAATCGATCTGATTACCCGGGAGGCGGGCCCTTTGGATTTTGTACTGGCAGATCTGGGGGTTTCATCCATGCAAATCGATAATCCGGAGAGGGGATTTTCATTTAAGGTTGAAGGTCCGTTGGATTTAAGGTTGAATCCCAAGACCGGGAAATCGGCTGCAGCCCTGCTAAAAACCTATTCTCAGGAGGAACTGGAAGGTTTATTCCTCGAAAATGCAGATGAACCCTATCATCAGCAGATTGCCAAAGCGATCACATCAGCCATTGGGAATGGCACAGAGATTGCAACAACAACCCGGTTAAAAGAGATTATTACTGCTGCGCTGGAATTCCTTCCGGTTCAGAATCGGAAACAGGAGATCAGAAAATCGTGTCAGCGATGCTTTCAGGCATTATGGATTGATGTGAATGATGAATTCGGGGCATTGGAAGAATTTCTGGAGAAGCTGCCCGACGCACTGGCTCCGGGGGGACGGGTGGCTATTCTTTCTTTTCATTCGGGAGAAGATCGTCGCGTTAAAAAATCTTTTCAGCGATTATTCCGCGAAGGTATTTACAGTGAAGTGGCTCCTGATCCGGTTCGCCCCACAGTTGAAGAATGCAGTACCAATCCCCGGGCACGATCCGCAAAGCTGCGGTGGGCCATTAAAGCCTGAATCATACTTAACATTTTCGGCAGGAGTGTTTTCACCTTAACATGATGAGAATGATACCAAATTGCAGTTTAAAAAAGGTGTGATTGAATTTAGAGATATTTTAGTACCTTTGAGCCGGATTTTTAAATAATGTTGATCCGTTGTTATCGAACCCGAATACTGCGGCGCAATAATTGTATCATTTTTAATTTTTATAAGTTATGTATTTAACTACTGAAAAAAAACAGGAGATTTTTGAAAAGTACGGCGTAAGTGCCACAAACACAGGTTCTGCAGAAGGTCAGATCGCTCTCTTCTCTTTCCGGATCAGTCACCTTACGGAACATCTGAAAGTGAATAAAAAAGATTTTGGAACACAGCGTGCCCTGATCGGATTAGTCGGAAAACGCCGTTCATTACTCGATTATCTTAAGCGGAAACACATTGACCGTTACCGCGCAATTATTAAGGATCTCAATCTTCGTAAATAACGAACAACCTAAAAAGGCAATTTTCGAATTGCCTTTTTTTGAATAGATAAAAGCCCCACCCATTTATTTTTAGTATTAATAAAATTATTTTTTAAATTATGTACAAAGCTGTTAATAAGACAATTGATCTTGGCGATGGACGTACGATTAACATCGAAACGGGTAAATTGGCCAAGCAGGCCGACGGTTCGGTGGTCGTTAAAATGGGTGATACCATGCTGCTTGCCACAGTGGTTTCGGCAACGGAAGCTGCAGAAAACGTCGACTTTATGCCGCTATCTGTTGATTACCGCGAAAAATACTCAGCTGCCGGAAGGTTTCCGGGCGGATTTCTCAAAAGGGAAAGCCGGCCATCAGATGATGAGATTCTTACTGCCCGCCTGGTGGACCGTGTTTTGCGCCCGCTGTTTCCCGATAATTACCATGCCGAAACGGTGGTGATGATCGCCCTGATCTCATCGGGGAAAAACGAGATGCCCGATTGCCTCGCCGGTTTGGCTGCATCGGCTGCTCTTGCAGTTTCGGATGTCCCATTCAATGGCCCGATCTCTGAAGTTCGCGTTTGCCGCATCGATGGAAAGATGATGATTAACCCCTCAGCTGAGCAGTTGAGCACTGCCGATATTGACATCATGGTTGGGGCATCTTATGATAATATTATGATGGTTGAAGGGGAGATGGATGAAGTATCTGAAGAGGAGATGCTCGAAGCGATCAAATTTGCCCATGAGAACATTAAGGTACATTGCAAAATACAGGAAGAACTGGCTGCAGAACTCGGCGTTAAAAAACGGGAGTATTGCCATGAGCAAAATGACGAAACCCTTCGTGAACTGATCTGGAAAGAAACATACCAGAAAGCCTATGATACTGCACGTTCACTGACTAATGATAAACACCTTCGTGTCAGTTCTTTTGCAAAAATCAAGGAGGATTTTGTTGCCGCTTACAGCGAAGGAAAAGAGTCTGCAGAAGTAAATAAAGGATTGATTTCCAGATATTATCACGATGTAGAGAAAGAGGCCATGCGCAGAATGATCCTCGATGACGGCGTTCGGCTTGATGGTCGTTCCACTACACAGATCCGCCCTATCTGGGGTGAAGTTTCTTACCTTCCCGGTTCACATGGTTCGGCGATTTTCACACGAGGTGAGACACAGTCACTGACCAGTGTTACCCTTGGAACAAAAATGGATGAGAAAATTATTGATAATGTCACTTTTAAAGGGAGAGAACGCTTTTTGTTACATTACAATTTCCCATCTTTCAGTACCGGTGAAGCAAAAGTACCACGCGGACTTTCCCGCCGTGAAATCGGTCACGGGAATCTGGCGCACCGCGGATTGAAGCGGATGATTCCTGAAGGATTCCCCTATATAGTGCGAATCGTCTCCGATATACTTGAATCGAACGGCTCTTCATCAATGGCGACCGTTTGTGCCGGAACCATGGCCATGCTTGATGCCGGTATCCATCTGAAAAGACCGGTATCCGGGATTGCGATGGGTCTGATTACCGACAAAGGTTCCGATAAATTTGCCGTTCTTTCCGATATTCTTGGCGACGAGGATCATTTGGGGGATATGGATTTTAAGGTTACGGGGACAACCAAGGGGATTACTGCTACCCAGATGGACATTAAAGTTGATGGTCTTTCCTACGAGGTAATGTCAAAGGCATTACAGCAGGCAAAGGAGGGAAGAGCTCATATCCTTGGTAAAATACTGGAGGTGATCACCGAACCTCGCGAAGACTACAAGCCAAATGTTCCCCGGATTGTCACAATGATGATTCCTAAAGATATGATCGGACCGGTTATTGGTCCTGGCGGAAAAATTATTCAACAGATCCAGGCAGATACAAAGGCCACTATTTCAATTGAAGAAATTGAAGATCAGGGACGTATTGAGATCAGCGCCCCCGATAAGGATTCTATTGATGCAGCCATTGCCCGCATACGTGCAATTGTAGCGCTCCCCGAAGTTGGTGAAATTTACAAGGGTAAAGTGAAGTCTATCGTTCAGTTTGGCGCTTTCATTGAGATAATGCCAGGGAAAGAGGGACTATTGCATGTTTCGGAGATCGACTGGAAAAGGATCGAAAATCCTGAAAGTGTATTGAAAGTTGGTGATATTATTGAAGTTAAATTGCTTGAAGTTGATCAGCGTTCAGGTAAACTGAAACTATCACGTAAGGCATTACTTCCAAAACCTGAGGGACACAGCGAAGGCGAAAGGGGCGATCGTGGTCCCCGGCCGGAACGAAATGAAGGGAGAGATCCCGGTCATAGTCATTCGCTTCGGAAACCCAATCAATAAAAAATAAGTGCCCGGATTTACCGGGCATTTTTTTTTAGATAAACTATTTTGTTGTATATTGGTTGACAACCTGGGAAAAGTTATGAATATTGATTATCTTGTAATTGAGGGGAATATAGGAGCGGGAAAGACAACTTTGGCCACCATGCTGAGCGCTGACCTTGACAGCAAACTGATACTGGAGGGATTTTCGGATAATCCCTTCCTGCCAAAATTCTATTCCGACCCTGCAAAATATTCTTTTCCCCTCGAACTCTCCTTCCTGGCTGAACGTTATTCCCAGTTAAAAACTGACCTTGCCAACCGCGATCTTTTCCACAGACTGACCATCACCGATTACTATTTCATGAAATCGCTGATCTTTGCCCAGAATACCCTCGCCCCCGATGAGTATAACCTTTATCGTAAGTTTTTTGATATTATTTATGAGCGGTTACCCAAACCCGATCTCTATGTTTACTTGCATTTACCCGAAAATCTGCTGATTGAAAATATTCGCAAGCGCGGACGCGAATATGAGCAATCGATTGAACTGAGTTACCTTAAGATGATCAGGGAGGGATATTTCAATTTTTTTTCCCAGCAGAACGATTTTCCTGTCCTGATCATAGATACCTCAGATCTTGATTTTGTAAAGCATACATCAGACTATCAGTTGATTAAAGATTTGATATTCAACAATACCTATACCGGCAGCATCAACCGTGCTTTTTTTAACGGCGAAATTGTTTAAAATAGTTAAATTGTTTTCTGTTAACACTAAAAGGTGTATTTTTGCACATAGAGCAATAAAAACTAACATTCATTCATCAATCAATTATTGTAATGAGAAATTTTAAATTTAATTATTTTGTTTTATTTATTTTGAGCACTGCCGTTCTTATGGGGTGTGCTTCCCTGAAGAAAATGAAAAAGGACGCAGGGAAAGTGAGTTATTCTGTTGTACCGGAAACCCTCGAAGCACATAATGGGAAGGTTGATGTTTCCTTACAGGGACGTATTCCCGGAAAATATTTTCTCAAGAAGGCGACTATTGTTGCAACTCCGGTTTTGAAAACACCGGATGGGGAAAAATTTTATGAGCCATACATTCTTCAGGGAGAATCTGTCAAGGCCAATAATAAAGTAATCAGTTACACCGATGGAGGAAGTGTTTCGTACAAAGGTTCTGTTCCGTTTGAATATGCAATGCGTAAGTCGGAACTGATTTTAAAGATACGTGCTTCAAAAGGGGCTAAATCACTCGATTTCGAACCTGTAAAATTGGCAAACGGTGTTATTGCAACAAGTACACTCGTCGATAACAGCCCTGTATCGATCCTTGGCTTTCAAAAAAGCAAAAATACAACAGGTATCTACGATGCAACTATTGACAAATTTCAGAGAGTTGTTCCTGACCATTATGTTGCAGACCTTATCTATTTGATTAATAGCTCTGAAGTCCGTGGTAAGGAAATGTCAAAAGAAGAAATCAAACAATTAAGCCAGTATATTACTGAAGCATACAAAGCTGATCGTAAAGAACTTAAAGGTGTTGAGGTATCGGCCTATGCTTCTCCTGACGGTAAATTGGATTACAATACAAATCTTTCCCAGAAACGTCAGGGTTCAGCCTCTAAGGTTGTTGAAAAGGATTTGACCAAAAATAAGGTACAGACAGATCTGAAAACCAAATATACCCCTGAAGACTGGGATGGTTTTAAAGAGATGATGCAAAAATCGACCATCCAGGATAAGGAGTTGATTCTTCGTGTACTTTCAATGTATTCAGATCCTGAAGTCCGTGAGCGTGAGATCAAAAACCTCTCTTCCGCTTTTACAGCTGTAGCCAATGACATTTTACCAAAACTGCGTCGTTCAAAAATCACGGCATCTGTCGATTTAATCGGCCGTACCGATGATGAGATCAGCAACCTGGCAATTAGCGACCCTTCAAAATTAAACCAGGCAGAGTTGCTTTATGCTGCAACACTGACCACTAATCCTCAGGTTCAAAAAACGATTTATACCAGCTTTACAAAGGTCTATGCTGACGACTGGAGGGGATACAATAACCTTGGCAATGTTGTTTTTAACTTAGGTGATGCAAGCAGCGCAGCCGGTTATTTTGAAAAAGCCGACAAGCTTGATCCAAAGAATCCGATTGTTCAGAATAATCTGGGTTGCATCGAACTCAAGAAGAAAAACCTGGCAAAAGCAGAGGAGCTTTTCGGAGCTGCAACTGGTGCAGGTAAAGAGGTAAACGAGAACCTTGGAATTGTCAAGATCATGCAGGGACAATACGAGACAGCAACTAAATACCTCACCGAAGGAAGTCAGAGTGTAGCCAACCGCGCTTTGGCTCAGTTGCTCAGCAACGATAACAATGGCGCATTACGCACTTTAAACACGGCAACAATTGAATCAGGACGTATCTTTTACCTGAAGGCTATCGTGGCTGCCCGTACTGCCAAGACCAGCATGTTGTATGAAAATCTGGGAAATGCAATCAAGAAAGATGCGGCTTATAAGCAACTGGCAAAAACAGATCTTGAATTCGCGAAGTATTTCGAGGACCAGAATTTTAAATTGATTCTGAATTAATCTGTCTGTACATCTATCAAAAAGGGGGCTTTATCGGCCCCCTTTTTGATAGATGTAATTTTTAGGTAATCATAAATCCTGTACTTTGCACGAATCACCCATGCAATTTGGTTTTTCTGCAGGCTCTTTTAATAGTTTCATTTTAATAGAGAGATAGTAGATTTTACACCCTATACAAATTCCAAAGGCAGTCTCTAAATAAAGAAGAACCAGGCAAATAATACATAACCGGCACAATGTTTCAAAATACGAGGCATCTTTTAACAGGAAAATGGATAAAACAAATATCGCACCAGATAAGGCTATTCCTAAACTCCAGGCAAACCTCTTTTGTACAGCTCCAATAAAGAGCGGCGATTGTTTCCGTACAAAAACAGATCCGATAAGCATGGTCGGTGAAAACCTGGGATTTATGAAAACTGCAATTAAAAAAGAAAACAATAAAAATCCACTGATATAAGGTATCACCTGATAGTTTTTTAAAATTAACCCATTGATAAAAGCAACGAGTCCAAACAGGAACATAATCCCGGAACTTGCTCTTATCTCTCTTTCATTTAGCACTTTGTAACTTATGCCTTCTACAGACTTCCCAAAACTTATGATGCTCATTTTCTTTGTTTTTATACCGTATAAATATTTAATTATCTGAAGCAAAAGTACCATAATATGTAAACGTTCCAAACCTTGTTTATTTATTGAAAAAGGAGGCAATACCCTATTTTTCGTTGTCGCTTTTTATTGTTATATTCGTCAAAGTCTTAAGGTCGATTAAACCGTTGTCTATGTGAACCAGTGAAAAATAAATTGCACCATGACAGAACCTAACGAAGCATTAACCCGGCTCATTGAAAAGATGGATGATTTATTGAGAAGGCATGAGAACTTTTCAAATGAGATCAGGGGATTAAGTGCTGAGATCAATTTACTGATGAATCGGCAAGTTGCAGATTTACAGGAAGAGCCACAGGATGGTGCGGAAGTCCGCCCTGAAATTTCAAAGGAGATTGAAGTTATTGAGGAAATACCAGAAGTCACCTTTAGCAGTCAATCACAAGAACGCAAGCGCTTTGAACAGCATGATTTTTCCAATTTGCAGTCAACTACACCTCATCCACGTAAATCTGATCTTGAAAAGTTTATCGGGGAAAATCTCATAAATAAAATAGGGATTGCGATTACCGTTATTGGTGTGGCGATAGGGGCGAAATACTCCATAGACCATGATCTTATAAGTCCTTTGACCAGAATTATTTTAGGATACCTGGCAGGTTTTGGGTTACTGGCAATTGGATTTAAATTGAAAAGGAATTATGTGAACTACAGCGCTGTACTTGTGAGCGGCGCTATGGCAATCGTCTATTTCATTACCTTTTTTGCCTATAGCCTTTATAATTTGGTCCCCCAGGCGGTTGCTTTTACCATGATGGTGGTTTTTACTGCATTTACAGTTTCGATTGCCGTTTATTATAACCGTCAGATTATTGGCCATATTGGTATGGTTGGCGCTTATGCTGTTCCGTTTTTACTCAGTGACAATACCGGAAACGTTTCGGTCCTTTTCAGTTATATGGCAATGATCAATATTGGTATACTGATTATCGCTTTTAAAAAGTATTGGAAACCAATTTATTATGTCTCTTTTTTAATTTCCTGGCTTATTTACCTGAACTGGTTTCCTGATAAATACCATCCAGCCACAGACTTTGAACTCGCCCTAATTGTTCTCTCCGTTTTCTTTGGCACTTTCTACGTGATTTTTCTTGCCTATAAACTTCTTCAAAAAGAAAAGTTTGACATTGATGATGTTATTCTGCTTCTAATCAACTCATTCCTGTTTTATGGTATAGGTTATTCGATTCTTAAAACCAATGTAACCGGAGCCCATTTATCAGGATTGTTTACAGTATGCAATGCGCTTATTCATTTTGGTGTTGCCATCGTCATTTATCGTCAGAAGCTCGCCGACAGGGCATTGTTTTATCTGGTTGGCGGATTGGCCATTCTTTTTATCACCATTGCTGTACCTGTGCAACTGAATGGACAATGGGTAACTTTATTATGGGCTGGTGAAGCGGCACTGTTATTTTGGATTGGCAGAACCAGGCGTATTCAATTTTATGAGAAACTGGCCTATGCCTTGATTCTGCTTGCTTTCATCAGCATCATTCATGATTGGATGACCGTTTACCACCTCTATACTCCAGGTAAGCCGGAAACAAGAATCATTCCATTGTTTAATGTCAATTTCCTCACCGCTTTATTGGTTATTGCCTCATTGGGATTTATAAATGTTTTAAATTCTCATCCGAAATATCCACCAACTATTGTTCCTCAGAAAGAGATATGGCGCCTTTTATCACTGATGCTTCCTGCTGTTTTGCTGATCGTAATCTATTATTCCTTCCGGATTGAAATTGCAACCTACTGGAACCAGCTATTTGCCGATTCCATGAAAGTGGTAAAACAACAGAATCCTGCTTTATCAGGTAGTTATCAGAATAACGACTTGTTGAAATTTCAAACAATATGGATCATCAATTACTCCTTTTTGTTTGTATCTCTTCTCTCATCTGTGAATATCATAAAGCTGAAGAGATACGACCTTGGACTGGTAACTATTGGATTAAGCATCTTTGTTGTGCTGGTTTTTCTGATTCAGGGATTGATGGTACTCGGCGAACTCAAAGAGAGTTACATCAGCCAGACATTAGCGGAGTATTATCCAAGAGGTGGCTTTCATATTGGGATAAGATATGTCTCCTATTTATTTGCAGGATTTACGCTGTTATCTATTTACCATTACACCCGGCAGCAGTTTTTTCGGCAGGTTGTCGCTGATCTTAAAATAGTTTTTGATAGTCTGTTTCATCTTACCCTGCTTTGGATTGCCAGCAGCGAACTGATTACCTGGATGAATATTTTAAAATTCGCACAATCGTACCAGCTTGGATTATCTATTCTTTGGGGCGTTTACGCTTTGCTATTAATTAGTCTGGGGATCTGGAAAAAGAAAAAGTACCTGAGAATTGGGGCGATTATACTTTTTGGAATAACGCTGTATAAACTCTTTTTCATTGACATTTCGGATCTTGACACCATTGCCAAAACAATTGTATTCGTCTCACTCGGGATATTGCTTTTGATCATCTCATTTCTCTATAATAAGTACAAACATCTCATTTCGGAAGAACCTGAGAAATAGAAGAATTAATGTTTTTCAATGGTAATCCGGGCATCCACTGCAATTAGCTGATCACCCCGGCCAATCAATGGGTTGATATCCATCTCTTTAATTTCGGTGGCAAATCGTAGCATTGAAGATAACCGGACGATTATTTCTGCAAATTTCTTCCGGCTGACTCCCGGTTTACCCCTGAATCCTTTGATCATCGGGTAGGCCTTAAGATTCCGGATCATCGATAATGCTTCGTCATACGATAGCGGGGAGAGACCCGAAGTTACATCTTTAAGCACTTCAACGAAGATTCCTCCGATTCCGCACAGGATAATGTGTCCGAATTTTGGTTCATATTTTGCGCCTAGAAACAGTTCTGTCCCCTCAGCCTGAGCGGCAATTAAAATTGCGTGTGTCTCCGGAATATTTATCATCCGTTTGAATTCCAGTCGGATTGATTCGTCTGACCGGATATTCAGTGAGACGCCTCCAACATCTGTTTTATGAATCGGTCCAACGACCTTCATCACAACAGGAAAACCGATTTCATGTGCGGCTTCGAGTGCCTCTTCAACCGACACTGCAACAATCTCTTTCACCATGGGGATCGATGCCGCACTAAACAGGGCATGGATCTTGTCGGGTGGCAATTGTCCTGATTCACAACTCTCAATGATACGCCTGATTTGCGGCACATCTACCCCGTCGAGGATGATGTTTTGGTCGGATGGGGCTGGTGTACGGTAAACGCGCGTAAGGGCGCGGCCGAGCAACACCTCATCGGGAAAGTTGATGTTCCCATGCGACAAGAAATAGGCCAGATCCTTTTTTACATTTAATACGGAGGGTAAGATTGGGAATATTGGTTTTTTACAGCTCTTCATCTTTTGATCAAGTACCTTATAAACATCTTTAACAGAAGTAAGACCCGGACTGCCAAATATTACCGCCATACCATCGATATTCTTAAAGTCATTTTCGCAGGCATCGATAATCTCTCCGAGCTGATCGGCCGTTCCTGTTGCCAGAAAATCGATGGGATTTTCAACCGACGAACCCGGGAACAGATTTTGCTTCAATCGCTCTTTTGCCTCAGAATCAGCAATCTGTGGAATGTTTAATCCTCCCGCTTCAATGGCATCGGTCAGCATCACTGCCGGTCCCCCGGCATGGGTGATGATGGCCATATTTTTACCTTCCAGCTTTTTGATCATTAAAATCCCGGCAACGGTAGTTAATTCTTCCCTACCGTAACACCTTACAATTCCTGCTTTCCGGAAAAGGGCCTCAACTGCAGAGTCAGAACTGGCCATTGCCCCGGTATGCGACATGGCCGCCCTGCTACCGGCAGAGGAGCTGCCTGCTTTGATGGCTGCCAGCCTGAATCCTTTATTAACCAGCGATCTGGAATGGTACAGGAATTTATCCGGGTTACTGATCGATTCAACATAGATAAGTTTCACACGCGATGCGCTTTCTTCTTCTGAATGGTTGTCCCAGTATTCCAATACCTCCTCAATACCCACCTGGGCAGAATTTCCCACTGTGATTACACGCGAAAAATGGAGCCCTTTCGGGATTGCAGACTCAATAATAAATACAGCTGTTGCCCCTGATCCGGACACAAAGTCACAACCATCGGCTTTTAGTGGTGGGATAGGTGTGGTGAAAACGCCGGCATATTCGGGGGTGAGCACACCGATACAATTGGGTCCGATCAGACATCCGCCGGTTCGGTTTACAATTTCAGCCATTCTCTTTTCAAGGATTTCTCCTTCCTTACCCGTTTCGCTGAAGCCACCGGCGATAACGATAAATGCCCTAACATTCTTCGTAGTTGCAAGAATTTCTATTATTTCCGGGCAACTCCTGGCAGGAATGGCCAGAATGGCCAGATCGGTATCGGGTAATTCGGCTAACGTGTTATAGGTCTTTATCCCCTGAATATTCGTGTCGTTTGAATTATAGGCATAGAGCCTCCCCTTATATTCATGTTCAATCAGGTTTTTAAGAATTTTTCCCCCTGGCTTGGTGGTATTATTGGAGGCTCCAACCACTACAATGCTTTCCGGCGCCAGTAATTGTCTGTTTAACATGGTTTTGTTCGATTTCAGTTACAGGAATCAAACATACTGGAAAATTGGACAACTACAAATGAGTTGAATCAGTGTTTATTCAATTTTATTGGATTAGGGAATTGCAAATTTACCTATCAGAAAGGTGCGGATTGCAATTGAAACTCTTCTGCACAAGCTTGATATACTTTTAAGGCAAAAAAAATAAATGAAGGAATAGATTAAATATATAACACAAAAGTTATATATTTGCCAGGTAATTTAAGTATTATAAATGAAATGGTCAGAGTTGAGACGAAAGGCAATTCAAAAAGGCTGGTATTTAGCCCGAAATGGGAAAGAGCATGACATATATGCACATCCAGACTCAAAAGAGATACTTGTAATCGAAAGGCACGATTCGGCTGAAATTAAAAAAGGACTTTTCTTTAAATTGAAAAAGCAAATAGGATTTTAAAGACGTTTGTTAGTTTATTGATAATAACATGAGAACGACAGCATTGATTGAGAAGGGCAAAGATGGCACATTCGGGATTTTTACACCCGATTTGAAAAGTACAATTATTGGCGAAGGTAAAACAGTTGCCGAGGCAAAAGATGATTTTAATAATTCAGTTAATGAGGTTTTGCTCTATTTTAAAGAGTCCGGTAAAGAAAGCCCTGATGAGTTGCAGAACATTGAATTTGAATTCAAATATGATCTTGCTTCATTATTTGATTATTACAGTTTTATCAATGTGAGTAAATTTGCCAGGATTGCAGGGATTAATGCCTCGTTGATGCGACAATATAAGACCGGGAGACAATATATATCCGAAAATCAGGTGCTGAAAATAGAGACAGCGTTGCATAAGCTTGCAAATGAAATTGCTGAAATAAAGCTTTTGTGAGCTATTTTGAAGCAAATTTCATATCTGAACTGTTCGAATTGAAAATCAGGTTGATAAAAATTTGCGTAGGCCTACTACTTTTTTCTACTTGATTTCCACCTTTCCGGATTACGGTAAGTACAGATTATCCCAATAATTACTATTTGTTCGCGATGTTCTTCAACTACATAGTGAATCAGGTACGGGAATTTCGCTAATGGCAAACAAGGAACATTTTCATAGCGAATCTGAAAATATGGGTTTTGAGATAGCGTTTTGTATTTCTTTTGTAACGTTTGATAAAAGCGCTTTCCAATGATTGATGATTGTTTGTTGTACCATTCAATACCTTCGAGTGTATCAATGTGAGCGTTGTGAGTAATTGCTATTTTAAAAACCATATTTATCCTTAATTTCTTCCTGAACATTTGTCCAGTCTAAGACATTATCAGGATCATTTTGATGGTCTTTTAATCTTTGAAGTACAATTTCTTTGTGCCACTCCGGAACTTCAAAAGCATCCTTTTCTTCCTGCTCTATCTCCTTGTATTTTTTCTTTAAATTCTCCCAATCAAGGATAGGTATGAAAACACCGGTTGTATTTCCTTTATTGTCTGAAAGATACTGTAAATACATGAATCTAAAATATTATTATGCAACATTTATTTTGATCTTAACAACACCAATGAATTTCTTATTTGATGCTGTGTTCAACACAAATGTATGAAATGGAACCATAAAATCCTAATTTTGACCAATGGAATACGGAGAGCAGAAGATATTTGTCTGGTGTGATTTTTTGGAGGGGATGGACGATGCCATATTACATGGATTGGTTATTGCCACTGTACTTGAGAAAGAGCTTTGCCTGTTTCACCATCTCGACCGAAAAATCCATGAAGAGATTGGGATCGCTGAAGCACGGCTAAGAGGTGCTGCCTCAAAATTAATTCCCTTTGTCACAAATATTCGGATCCGGTATCTTGTCCGGGATGAGAAGATTACAAAAAGTCTGACCGACATGGCGGAAGTATTTGAATGTCTGGTCCTGGTGGCACACAAAAAATCGGTCCGACAGCTTTTACCCGTGTTACAGTATTCGGCATTTCCGTTTCTTTT
>JAHEYS010000381.1 GCA_023251475.1 Prolixibacteraceae bacterium | reverse complement strand
CGGGTTGGGGTGGAAAATTCTGGTATTTTGAAACTAACGATAAAAATATAGAAATCCAAACCGACGGATCTTGGGAGGGTGATTTCACTTATGAGGTCATACAAATAGTGGGTGGCTGTGCTAGCCAACCGGCAACAACAACAGTAACAGTTAATCCAAATCCGACACTCACCAGCGTTACTGCATCTGCCTGGGGGGTTTGCGTCGGAAGCCAGGTAACTTTCACCGCAAGCGGATTACTGAATGGGCTTACAGAGTTCAATTATACCTTAACTTATGATGATAATGTTGAAGGTACTCCACTTGTTAGTACTGATGTAACGGTAGCCAAAGAGGTTACCGGCGGAGTAGCAACATTCACCATTGCGGCGCCAGCCCTTGGAAGTTATGAATTCAAAATTACGTCGGCTACCATCAATGGTCGTACAACGAATTTTGGGTATAACAACAGTCACGATTATTTTGCTGCTGAGCCCCAGCCTTCTGTTACTATCTATGGCGAATCTTCGGTTTGTTCCGGTAGCGAAACAGAATTGATAGCTTATACACAAGGCGGAGTAGGATTTTCAAAGATCAGGTGGGAATATGAAAAAGAAAAAGATGTATGGGAGTTCATCTCTGAAAGTGAGGATTACTCCACTTTAAATGTGTCACCTATTGAAACAACAACCTATCGGGCCATATACAGCGCCGCAGGCAATGGATGTACTACAGCAATTTCCGATGAGTTTACCATCACTGTCATTGGTATGCCAACAGTAAACATAGCTTCGAGTACTCCTGACAACAAGATCTGCTATGGGACATCGGTGACTTTCACGGCAACCCCGAGTAACACTGGTGGAGGGTCAGTATCCTATAGATGGTACTACGGAGGTAATGCTTATGATCTATGGGGGAGTTCCTGGACGACTAATGAACTGGAAGACGGGGAAACGGTTAGCTGTGAGATAACTGTTATTGGAGGTACTTGCCTTACTTCAACAACAGCTGTATCAAACACAATCACAATGAAGATATATGATCCCAACTCCCAGCCTTCGGTAACCATCACATCCAGCGATGCAGACAACAAGATCTGCTATGGGACCGAGGTGACTTTCACCGCAATCCCGACTAATACTGGTGGAGGGACGGTAACCTATAAATGGTTTTATATAGGTAATACTTATAATGATTGGGGGAGTTCCTGGACAACTACAGAACTCGATAACGGGGAAACGGTTAGCTGTGAGATCACAGTAACAGGAGGTGATTGCTTTCCACCAAAGAAAGCTACTTCCAATGTGATCAAAACATCCGTTAAAGCCACACCGGCTCCACCTATTATAGGTAGAATTACCCAACCCACCTGCTCATCAGCCACAGGATCTGTTGCTTTAAGTGGCTTGCCATCACCAGGGAATTGGATTCTGACAGGCACAGGAAGTACCGGTACTGTAACTAAAACAGGGAATGAACCCACCAAGACTATAACCGGTCTTTCAGCTGGCACAACCTATACCTTTACCGTTACCAATAGTGCCGGATGTACCTCATTCTCATCAGGCGATGTGGTAATTAATCCGCAACCTATGACCCCTGGCGCTCCGGTCGTAGGATCACAAAGTTTCTGTGATCCGGCAACGGCTGATGATCTGCCTCAGGGAATTGGCTCATATACCTATAAATGGTATAGTGAATCAACCAGAGGAACAGCCATCACGGGCTCCACCAGGCTGAGCACCGGCAACTATTATGTAAGCCAGATTTCGGAAGGTTGCGAAAGCCCCAGAACAAGAGTCAATGTTACCATAAATGCATTGCCAACAGCCTTTAGAGTAACAGGGGGTGGTACTTACTGCAATGGCGGATCAGGTTTGACAATTAAATTATCAGGCTCAAAGACAGGTGTAAATTACCAGCTTTATCTGAACGGTTCACCTGTTGACGGAGCTATTATTCCTGGTACCGGATCGGCTCTTAATTTTATCAATCAAATGCTGGAAGGAACCTATACTGTTAAGGCTGCCAATGCAAGTACGGGTTGCGAGGCTAACATGAATGACAAGGCTGTGATATCTGTGAGCGAGATCCCAACCGCTTCCAGCATTGGTTACGATAGAAGTACATCCAGTAACTGCAAAAATTCGGGTTCAGCTACCATTGTCCTATTTTCATGCACTCCTGGTGGTAAGTATACATCAGCCCCTCCCGGATTGAACATCAGCAACTCAACCGGAACGATTAATTTCTCGCAAAGCGATCCGGGAACCTATACAGTGACTTATAGTGTAAGCAACACCTGTGGTACTGCAAAGACCACCACCACTGTTAAGGTTACCAAATGCGGTACAAAGAGTGCTTTTATAACCAATGATGGGTCATCAGTCCCTGACATTACTCCGGATGCGGGTAAAATAATTGTGTACCCCAACCCAAGCAACGGCCAGGTAAGCTTTGAGTTTAGCACCATAATGGATGGAAAAGTCACGATTGACTTATTTAACACTCAGGGAAAACTGTTATGGAATATATTTGAAGGAAATGTGCTGGCCGGTGAACAAAGATCCGTAATTTTTAACGAGGTTCTTCCGACAGGTACTTATATTTACCGAATGAATGCAACTGACGGAGTCAAAACCGGTAAACTAATTATCGTCCAATAACAGTTACTTTTAGCAGATTTTAAACAAGCCGCCGTATGACTGACATGGCGGCTTGTTTATGAAGAATGGTCAAAGATTGATGGTAAAAGTATTTCTATTGTTTTTTTTCATAATCTGAGACCTTTTTGTTTCCGCAAATTTTAAGTCAATATCGTTATTTTTTTTGAATCCAGGCCTTATCAAGGGATTGATTGACCGTCAGGCTTTAACAACCTGTTTGTCGGATAACTCCATCCTGTTTTGTCCGGATAACTGATGACTAAATACTATAATAAAGAGTAACAGCCATAAGTGCTTCATCTTGTATCATTTTTTGCCGGGATTTGCCAGAATCTTAAGGTCTTTTACCTCCAGGATATTTTTAGGATATCCTGTCAATGCGGCATTGATCATTGACATCGCCAAATCCTTTAAACCGATCACATAATTGGGAGTAATTAATTCCATCAACGGAAATAACCAGGCAACGTATTTATAGGTTTTGTAAAAAGTTTGCGAGGGTTTCAACGGCAAAAACGGCCGGATACCGGCAGGCCGGAAATTATATACCTTCTTAAATGGCAGTTTCATCAGATCGTTTTCTGTCTTACCTTTTACACGCGCCCACATCGTACGACCTTTTTCAGTACTATCGGTTCCGGCTCCGGAGACATAGCAGAATATCATCCCGGGGTTGAGGTCAGCAAGTGTTGAGGCAAAATTCAGTGTCATGGTATACGTCAGCCGAGTATATTCAGTTTCATTTTTCCCGAGAGAGGTCACTCCAAGACAAAAATAACAGGTGTTATAACCTGTGATGGCAACCCCCAAAGTTGAAATATCAAAAAAATCAGTGTGAATGATCTCTTTCAGTTTTGAATGCGAATAACCGCAGGGGTTACGCGTGATCACCAACACTTTTTCTACCTCAGGGTGGTGTAAACATTCATAAAGGACCCCTTCTCCAACCATTCCAGTGGCTCCTGTGATAATTACGCTTAATTTATCCATGATTTTTACATTTTTAGCGGACAATCCATTAAATCTTCCTCTCTTAAACTTTAGGGTGGTTTTCCATTGCAATGGTCTACCAAATCGGGTAAACCACATTACAACAAAACCGACTGGCCAGGTAAGATTAAATATTTATCAAATATAACTATAATGGAGGATTTTCCTCAGATAGTTAACATATAAATGACCGAATGGCATCTGTACCAATCGGTCATTTTTTACTAATTACCTGATTTTATTATTCCCATTCACGATTCGAAACTTACCCATCGTGCAAACCAGGGGAAAGCTTTTACTTAAAGTAAAAGCCTAAAATCCAAACTAATCAATCGGTATCCTTTTTGCATTTTGGGCAAGCCACATTTCAAATGACTGCAATTCCGGATTTAACTCTTTAGAGAATTTCAAATCGCGGACGCCATTAAACTCCTTCTCAAAATCGCGGTAAAACTGGAACATATTTCCAAGATCATCGGCGCCCGGAAAGCCAAACCCGCGGTACTGTTCAGGTGTTATTTCGTTGTAGACCACCTCTTCGCCGTATACCTTTGACATTGCCCGGGCGATCTCCTTACAGGAGTTATGATCCCCGGCAATCCCCACCCGTTTGCCTATTAATTCCTCACCTTTCTTAAATACCCCATAGGCACATTTACCGATGTCATCCGCGGCAATCCCTGCCATTTTTTTATCTCCCATCGGGAAAGTAATGGCCAGCTTTCCATCGGACCCTCTTTTGGGTCCCATCCCAAAATAGATCAGATTATCCCAGTAAAAAGAGGTGAGCAGGAAGGTAACTGGAACCCCGGCATCAATAAAAAACTGATCAGACTCCCCTTTTCCATCAAGATGGGGAACTTTATATTTCCCCTGCAAGGTGGGCATACGGTCGTCACTAAGCGGAATAAACTTCCTTACATCTTCAAGCGTTGACCAGATCACATGTTTTAAACCTGCCTCTTTGGCCGCCTGAGCCATATTTTTTGCCTCTGCCATCTCTTTCTCAGGGGAAAAATGGGCCCAGAAAAAGGTGACAAAATAGGCGCCGTAAGCACCTGCCAGAACTTTTTTAATACTCTGGACGTCATCCACATCACCTGAAACAACTTCGGCCCCCATCTTTGCAAGTTCCTTTGCCTTATCTGATTCAGGATCTCTTGTTACCGCACGAACGGCAAATTCGCTGTTACGGTCACCAAGAATGGCACGGACAACACCGCCACCCTGTGCACCGGTTGCCCCGAATACTACGATTATCTTTTTCTGTGTCATAAACTTTTAATTTGATTTAAAATTATCTGCAATGCGTGAGGGGGATAATTCAGCTATCCTTTCCCTTCCCATTTAGCAACGATTATAACGTCAGTTTACATTAAATGTTACAACATCTTCATCGTTTTTTAAGGTGAAATATGGTCTTGTTGTTCTGTTGAATTGATATTATCACCAAATTGAATGATATGCCGGGAAGGTACAGAATGAAAACTAGGATTCCCACGGGGAAGGAATCAGCCCCTCTCAGATGGATGGTTTCGCAAAAATGTTGTTCAATAAAAAATACGAAATAAAAAATGATCAAATTAACCAATTGACGGACAATTTTTTAATTTGACAGGAATCCATATCTCCTCTTCCGATTCGGGGTCGTCGTTCTTATATTTTTCTCCCAGTATTTCAAAATGAGGCCGGTCGTCCAAAAGGTAACCAGATCCGGGTAACCAGGTTCCGAAAATATATTGAAAAGTCCGGGCTCCGGTCGATGCTGCTCCGATATGTTTAAAAACTGCATAAAGTCCTCCGGTCAGCAAAAAGGCTTCCATTGCAGCAGGAACCGTGTCAAAGTCTGAAACTTCCAGGGCAGCCCATTTCTCAAACATGGTGTAGGGATTGAAACTTTCAAAATAGGATGTGTCGTCATACACCTGTATGGAGAATAAATCGGACGTGAGGTTATTTTTAATCTCTATTCGACAGGGCATGAAACTTCTCCATAACTCAGTGGTTTTATTCTCTGCCAGGGACAATCTTAACCGTTTTCCGATAAGCTTTTTCTGCGGTATGGTTTTAAATACGGGGTGCATGGGGACATAAACTTTTTAAAATTATTAA
>JAHEYS010000380.1 GCA_023251475.1 Prolixibacteraceae bacterium | reverse complement strand
TAAGTGATTGTCAGCTGATCGCGATAGACAATCTCCTGACCGGGATTATTGGCTAACGGAGATAGAAACAGTTGTTTGATCAGTAAAGGATAGTTATAGGCGGAGTTTGTTTTTTCGATTAAATTGCTCATAACATTACATAATTTTATTGGAAGCGTTTGGTTAAGCCAGAAATCCGGCAGGGTTCAAATGTAATAAAAATGGGTACTGATGATTCAATAAAATGGGCAGAGGTAAATTTTTATTGTATTGGCTCACCAAATTCATTCCAGGCAATCTGAAAAGAATACCTTCTACTCCAATGTCGCGCTTAAGTACTCTTAAGAATATACTTTCGTCATTATTTATACTTCATTTAAGCTTTCCGGGTTATTTGGTCAGGATAGGATGAATGGATTGGGATATTTCAGGAAGTTTGCGCATAAAAATCAGTGCCCCAACTATACAAGCGATGCCACCAAAGAGAATGGTATAGGGTACCCCGATAACTTTTGCAGCACTGCCTGCCAAAAGACTTCCGAATGGGGCGGTTCCCATAAATGCCATGGTGTAAAAACTCATGACACGTCCACGTTTGTCATCGTCCACGATAGTTTGTAACATGGTATTGCTGGAGGCCATCTGCAACATCATGCCAAGCCCCGTGATAACCATTAAAACCAGGGATAAAATAAAGGTCCTTGAAAATGAAAACAGGATAAGCCCTCTTTAAATTCCTTTAGGACGGGCTTCCCCTGCCCCATTATTTCATTTGGCCCAACCTTCATCAGCAGCAGTGACGCGATCACAAAAATATAACTTACGGCATTAATCAGGAAGCAGATACCTTCGCCCGTCGCAGCAATTAGGATTCCAGCCAATGACGGACCAAGCAACCTGGCGCCATTCACGATCGATGAGTTCAGCGCAATGGCATTGCCAAGATCTTCCTTTTTCTCCACCATCTTAATGACAAATGACTGGCGTGCAGGAATATCAAAGGCATTAACACACCCAAGAAACCAACTTAGCAGCACAATGTGCCGCACCTCAACAGCCTGGTTGAAGACTAACCAGGCTAAAACAGCCGCCTGCACCATTGCCAGTATTTGCGTGGTAATCAGGATGTGGTAACGGTTCCACCGGTCAGTAAGGACCCCTGCAAAGGGAGACAACAGAAATGTTGGAACCTGTCCTATAAATCCCACGACTCCAAGGAGAACCACCGATTTGGTGAGGTCATAAACCAGCCATGGCATTGCAATTCTTTGTATCCACGTACCAATCAGTGATATGCTCTGACCTGCAAAAAACAGTCTGAAATTGCGGTATCTTAGTGAACGAAAAGTGGTTTTAAAACCATTCTGCTCCTTTTCAGGATCATTACTTAAGCTCTCTTTTTTCAATCTTCCTTTCATAATCGATTCCCAAAAGTAACACGATTCCTGAAATTATCTTAATCGGAACATACGCTTAGGGTAACAGCGGAAACACTTCAATCGGATCGTACTGAGGTCCGTCCGGAAACAGTTTACTTTCAAAAAGGATCAGGTTAGTTACTTCATACTCCACAGGTTCCCAAAGATGGGGTTCCTTTAAACTGTTTTCAAGATCGGAAGAAGACGACTGGTGAGACAGAAATCGCCCCAACGTCAGATGGGGGCGAAAGGGTTTATCCTCAGTGAGAAAACCCAAAGTAGCTACCGCATTGTCTGTTTCCTTCTTTAATTCATACAGTTGATCTGAGCCTTTAATGCCAAGCCACAGAACCTTCAGCTCTTTCCCTTTTTTAAAGATGCCTGGACCAGTCAGTAAAAAGCTGAATGCCGAAGTGTTTTTTAACGCGGAACGCAGAAGCTCCCTTAAAAGGGGTACCTGTTGGGCTGGTATTTCACCAAAAAAGAAGACGGTCAGATGGAAATTCTCCGGACGAACCCATTTAATCCGCAGATCATAAAACTGTCGCTTCAACTGTTCCATTTTGGCGACCACCGGCTCAACAGGGTCTACAGGTACTGCCAGAAAAACCCTTTTCTTTAGCATGTTAAAGAAATTTAATCCTATTCAAAAGCAAATTTAATTGTTTTCAACCGCAAACAAACTTTTTTACCATGCTTAATTAGAGTGATTCTGAATCAGCCCAAATCTTGCAAAACAGTCTCTTCATGTGAAAAATGAAAACTATTATTTTGTAAATTTGCGCGCACTAAAAAAACTTTCAGTAGTTGAATTTCAGTGTATTTTTTAGGTTGATGAAAGAATTTCATAAAACTCACCAAAACTTTTAAAGGAGGTATTAATATGGATAATGTTGATACAGTATCAACAGATGTGCTAATAATTGGTGGCGGTCCATCCGGCTTAGCCACGGCAATTCACTTGGCAGATACTTTTAAACAAAAAAACCAGAGCCATCGGATATTACTCATCGAAAAAGGGAGCGCTATCGGTAGTCATATTCTTTCAGGTGCTGTCATTAAGCCTGATGTTTTTAAAGAATTATTACCTGATGTGGAATTCTCGGAAATCCCGTTTAATGCTAAGGTAACCAAGGACTGCATGGTATTGCTCAGTGAAAAAGGGCATATCAAATTGCCTTTTCATGTTCCTTACATGAATAATATTGGTTACTACACCGCTTCCCTGGGTCAGATATGCAAGTATCTGGCGGTCAAAGCACAGGAAAAGGGTGTCGAAATTTATACCGGGTTTGCCGTAGATGAGATCCTTTACCGCGACGGAAAAGTAATTGGGGCAAAAACCAAGGATACAGGTTTGGATCATCACGGAAACCATCTGGAAAATTTCCAGCCGGGAACACGGATTGAGGCAAAAATTACTGTTTTTGCCGAAGGCCAGAGGGGTCCCCTCACCCAGATGCTGATCAAAAAATTTAACCTGACCGAAGGGCGCAACGAGCAGGTGTACTCTTTAGGCTGTAAGGAATTATGGTCGGTTCCGCAAGGCAATATTGAGCCGGGACAGATCTACCATACCCTGGGTTATCCGCTCCAGAATGATGAGTTCGGCGGCGGTTTTATATACGGGTTAAACGATAACAGGGTAGCCATTGGCATCGTGGTCGGCCTCGATTATAAAGATCCCACTTTCGATGTCCATGATGCCATGCAGATCTGGAAAACCACCTCCTTTGTTTCCAAAATCCTAAAAGGTGGTAAATTAGTGGAATATGGGGCCAAGACACTTCCCGAAGGAGGTTACTACGCGATTCCCAAATTGTATGTCGACAATGCATTAATTGTTGGCGATGGCGCTGGTCTGGTTGCAATGCCGACCCTGAAAGGGATCCATTTATCGGTCAAATCGGGAATGCTGGCCGCTCAGACGATTTCAAATGCCTTGTTAAATAACGACACTTCGGAAAAAGGTCTTCAGCAATATGAAATCCAGGTTAAAAGTGGTTTTATCCGCAAGGAGATGTATAAGGTCCGCAACTTCAGACAAGGATTTGAGAAAGGGCTGATCGCAGGAGGATTTCATTTTGGAACCCAACTAATTACAGGTGGAGCAGGTTTCTTTGGCAGACTCAGATCTCATGCCGACTATCAAACCACCTCAAAACTGGGTGAACTTAAAAAGAAACCATTTAAAGAACGGTTTAAAGGGAAACTGGAGTGGGATAAAGTTTTGACATTTGATAAAGCGACCGATGTTTACTACTCAGGCGTTTATCATGATGAGCAACAGGTTGTACATGTCCGGATTAACGATCCTGAAAAATTCAAGGCGGTTAATATTGAACAATATGGGGCGCCTGAACAATTTTATTGTTCATCCGAAGTTTATGAACTCCATGTCAATAAATCAGGCGAGAAAGAGATCAGAATTCATGCTGAAAATTGTATGCATTGCAGAACGTGCGATATCAAATCTCCAGGACTGGGTATTACATGGGTAGTACCCAATGGAGGCAATGGTCCCGATTTTCAGAATATGTAATCATTAAAAGAAAACGACAGAATGGCTTTAACGATCATAACTTTAATAAAACAGGTACCAGTCCCCAGCGAGATGAGAATGGGCGAAGATGGGTTAATGGACCGGACAAAAGCGAAATCAATTATTAATATCGATTGCCAATTCGGACTGGAAGCGGGACTGCAGCTCAGGAAACAAAATCCGGATGCGCGGTTAATCGTTTGCTCCATGGGTCCGGGTTCATTTGAGACCTCGCTCAGAACTGCGGTTTCCATGGGTTACGACGAAGCGTTCCTGCTATCTGACCGAAAACTTGGAGGTAGCGATACCTATGCTACTGGTCTGGCAATTTCGACGATGCTGAAGCACCTGGGCTTTAGCAAAGATTCTAAAGATCCCTATATTATTTTGGCAGGAAGGCAAACCAGCGATGGAGATACGGCGCATGTGCCATCACAGGTAGCCGAGAATATTGGAATCCCTCAGGCCACCTTTGTTGAGAGTGTAAAAGCTGACGGCAGCGGCAATGTTATTGCCAAAAGGATCATTGAAGGTGGTTATCAGATGATGAAATTACCCATGCCGTGTGTAATTTCATTAACACCAACCGGAATTCCCCCCCGTAAGCCATCATTAAGTGGAGCGATCAAAGCGCGTGCACTGAAAATTACCACTTTTGGAATTGATGATATTGGTCTGGGAACTGAGAAAATCGGACTTACCGGTTCACCGACTATCGTAGCAAAGGTGGTGAATATGGTAAGTGAGCGCCCCCCGATTACCATGTCGGAAGGTCATAATGAAGCATCCCTGGTGGATAGTTTAATCGCCAATTTAAAAAAAGGGGGAAATGTCCTGGAGAAGAAGGAGGCAGTGGCTAAAAAAGAGACTGACCGTCCCGACTTCCCCGAAAGGGACTTCCGTGACGGGGCAACAGGGATTCTTACCTGGGCTGAGATAACCAACGGGCATATCTCCAGACCTTCGCTCGAACTGTTAACCCCGGCCAGAAACCTGGCCAACCAACTTGGTAATGAGACCAAAGTAATGACCCTGATCATCGGGAAGAATGTTCAGCCTTTGGCCCAAACATTAATTGAACATGGTTCAGACGAGGTGATCGTTGTTGAAGATGATCAGCTTGAAGAATATCTCGTGCTTCCCTTCGCCTCTATCTTTACGCAGGTCATTAAGGAGCGAAAACCTGAAATTGCCCTTTTTGCAGCAACCACCTCCGGAAGGGAATTAGCGCCCCGGATCGGGATGCGGACAAACAGTGGCGTGACTGCCGACTGTACAGGACTTGAAATCGGCGAGTACGTGAATAAAAAAGAGAAGGTAATTGTGACACCAATTCTTGAATCACGGCGCCCAACCTATGGCGAGAGTAAGCTTGCCACCATCCTTGGATTCGTTTGTCCGCAGGTCTCAACAGCCCGTGCCGGCACATTTGAAGTTCCACCCCGGGTTGCAGGCAGAGAAGGTATTATCTCCCCTTTTAAACCTGTTTTGGATAATAAGGATTTTGTTGTTGAAATTATCAAAACCGTAAGGGGTGAAGGGGGATTACAAAATCTTTTCGATGCCGACATTATCGTTTCAGGAGGAAGGGGCGCTACAACCGACAATTTAGGTCTGATGAAATCGCTTGCCGAAGCCCTAAAGAGTCAGGGAGTGAATGCAGAGTGGGCGTGCAGCCGTCCGGTAGTCGATGAAGGCGTCTCCGAATATGCAAGACAAATCGGACAAACCGGCAAGACGGTTCGTCCAAAAGTGTATGTTGCCGTTGGAATTTCAGGCGCAATTCAGCACATTGCCGGTATGAAGGAAGCGGGTAAA
>JAHEYS010000379.1 GCA_023251475.1 Prolixibacteraceae bacterium | reverse complement strand
GATATCGTATTTCACACCAAGATTTTCCGCCAGTTTTACGGCATCATCGACTGAATGATCAGAAGAAAATTTTGAGGGCATCAAAAGGACATGAATATTTGCCGCTCCAAGGGCTTTTTCAGCAAGAGCCAGGGTAACCGCAGAATCGATCCCTCCCGAGAGACCAAGGGTTGCAGTTTTAAATCCCGTCTTACGGAAATAATCGCTGATCCCCAGGACCAGCGCATCATGAATCTTCGCAATTGTGGCGGTATCGGGCTGGGCAACTTGTACAGTATCCTTATTATCAGTGTCTATGATTGTGAAATCGGGGGAAAAATAGGCCATCTCCCTGACAACTTCCCCTTCGCGGTCAACGAACAACGAGCCGCCATCAAAGATCAGTTCAGTCTGCGCCCCGATCTGATTGACATAAATGATGGGCACTTTGTACTTCCTGGCATTATCGAGCAGGATATCTTTACGCAGCTTCGCCTGGTTATAGGAAAAAGGGGAGGCGGAGAGATTGATAATCAGGTCGGGTTCCTGTTTGCAGTACTCTGCCACAGGACAGAGCGAATAGAGGTTCTCCCTTCCGAAAGCGCTGAGTACCGGCTGGTTATACCAAAGATCCTCGCAAATCGTCACTGCCAGTTTTAATCCGTTGAGCTCGATGAGGTTAAACTCCCGGTTGGGCTCAAAATGGCGGTATTCATCAAAAACATCATAAGTTGGCAACAGCGTTTTACTGTGTACGCTCACAATGTTCCCGTCCTTCAGATAGTAAGCCGAATTAAAAAGCATCTTCCCGTTGGGTGAGTTGTTGATGCTCGGGGCGCCAACCAAAGCGGCAATCCCATGACAATGGGCGGCTATCCGGTGTACCGAATCGATGCATTTATCGATAAACTCACGCCTTTCGAGCAGGTCATTAGGGTAATAACCGCAGACCGCAAGTTCAGAGAAAACAACGAGTTCTGCCCCTTTTTCTTTCGCTTTTTCAATATTCTGAATGATCTGATCCCTGTTCGACTCAAAATTTCCAATATGGTAGTTTAACTGAGCTAATGCTATCTTCATGTAAAAATCGTTCTAATTATCATTTGAGACGCTGAAAGTTCCACTATCCGTTAAATCACGGAAAATAAAATCCCGTCAAAGTTAAAAGATTAAATATTTCTTAAAAAACGAATCCCAGCCGGAAGCGCACAACTTTCATGGTAATACCTGAAGCCATGGTAGCATCGGCAAACCCGTTGGAATAGACCAGGCCGCAGGTCAAGGCATTGGCATGACCCAGGTCATATTCAAATCCTCCCCCGACATTCAGGCCCACATCATAAAACCTGATTTCATTCTGAACAGGCTCCTTTTGGAAAAATCTGTCGCTGCTGGTTCCTCGGGCTTTAATATTGAACCAGTTCGTCAGCCCAAACTGGGCATAGTAACGGGTACGGAAAAAATTCCTTGTTCGCATCTTCAGTGCAAGGGGAAACTCAAGGAAGGTGAGGTTATAATCGACAATTGTACCGGCAGGAAACACTTTCCGGCTAAGCAGGGTCGAAGTTTTGTAGGTAAGAGAACCTCCTGCCGAACTCACTGTCATCCCGGTTGTGAATGCATAATTTTCAGACCCGAGAAAAAGATCGCCTTCGACACCATATCCAAATCCCATAATACTTCTTCCGCCTTCAACATCCTTTGAATCTGACTTTAACCACGAAACCTGAGGACTTGCAAGAAAGGTCAGATTAAACCTTTTCTGCGGGTATGAATAGGTTATTATCAACAATAAGATAAGCACCAGAATAAGTTTTTTCATATCCAAAGAAATTTGAATGTTGTTATTCCACTCATTTTATACTTTTACACCCAAAAGAACAAATGTAGTCAAAATTTAAAAAAGTTGATTCATGCTTAAAGTTTTCCGCCTGCTTCCGCTGATCCTTCTGCTCATTTGTTGCCAGAGAAATCCTTTAAAAGTAGACGTTTCCGGCATCAAGGTGACGCTGAACATTGACCGTCTCGACCAGGATATTTTCAATGTTACAACCGAAAATCTTCAGATTAGCATACCCCAACTGGAGCTAAAGTACGGAACGTTTTTCAGGGCCTACAATGAAAATGTAATCGCCCTGGGTAATCCATCCGATCCGCAGTATGCCAACTATCTGAATACCTTTCTCAGGGACAGTATCAGGATATCCACCCGCGTTAAAATCGATTCGGTTTTTAATGACCTGACATCCATTCAACAGAAACTGGAAAGCGGATTCAGGCATTACAAATATTACTTTCCCAATAAGACCATCCCCCGGATTATTACGATAATTTCCGGATTTAATCAGTCGGTGGTCATGACCGGCGACGCGATCGGGATCAGCCTCGACAACTACCTGGGCGCCGATTGCCCCTATTACAAAATGCTTGCAATTCCTGCCTATAAAAGGGAGAACATGCACCGTGATAAAATCCCCACAGATGTGCTCTATGCCTGGGGAATTTCTGAATTCGAATTTGATGAATCAAAGAATGATCTGATATCAAATATGGTCTATCAGGGGAAAATGATCTGTTTTCTGGATGCGATGTTTCCGGAGGAGACCGACGAACTGAAAACAGGGATTACACAAGAAAAACTTGACTGGTGCAAAAAGAGCGAAGGTGGAATGTGGACCTACCTTGTTGAACACAAACTCATTTTTAATTCTGACCGGATGAACATAATCCGTTTTATCAATCCGGCACCGTTCACCTCCTGTTTTACCGCCGACTCTCCCGGCAGAACCGGCGTCTGGATCGGGTGGCAGATTGTCAGAAGCTATATGAAGAAGCATCCCGATATCACCCTTCCGGCACTGATGGCAGATAATGATTACCAAAAAATACTGAATGATTCAGGTTATTCACCGGAGTAGAGAAGTAGTGATCGGAAAGATATAATATAGATTGCCAATTTGGCCCCTCTATATCTCCCCAGGGGGAGACTTCGGGTCCAGGTTCTGAATAACTTGTGCCCTAACTCCCCTCCACCGGAAGGATCGGGGGAGGTCGGGAATCGGGAGGTCAAAATGAGAAAAAACACAATTACTACTAGATTGTTCCTGCTTATTTACATTTTAACAAACTATCGAAATGACAAAACGAAGAGATTTTATTAAGAAAAATGTACTTGGAACTGCCGGCATAGCCATTGGTGGCATGGGGTTTAGTTCAAAATCCTATGCATCGATCATTGGATCCAATGAACGGTTAAATGTGGCAGTCATTGGAATCAGGGGGCAGGGAGGTGCACACATCAAGAGCTATTGTTCGATGAAGAAAAGTAAGAACGTATGGTTAAAAACGCTCTGCGATACCGACGAACAATATTTTGCCGAACGTTCAAAGATGGTATTTGACCAAACAGGTATTCAGCCCACCACAGAATGGGATATGCGTAAAGTTTTTGACGACAAGGAGATACATGCCGTTTCGATGGCTATCCCAAACCATTGGCACGCACTTGCCACCATCTGGGGCTGTCAGGCCGGGAAACATGTTTATATTGAAAAACCGGCCTGTCATAATATTTTCGAAGGGAGAAAAATGATTGAAGCTGCACGCAAATATAATGTCCTGGTTCAGACCGGATTCAACAGCCGCTCCTCAAAAAATGTTATGGATGCCATTAAGTTCCTCCACAGCGGGGGTATCGGAGAGGTATATATGGCGCGCGGACTTTGTGTTAAACCACGCGATTCGTTTGGGATTGCCCCTGACAGCACCCCACCTGCAACCCTTCACTATGACCGGTGGCTGGGACCTGCTCCCTTGCGCCCGTACAACGAAAAACGGAGTCATTACAACTGGCACTGGTTCTGGGATACTGGCAACGGAGATACCGGTAACCAGGGACCCCACCAGTTCGATGTTGCGCGCTGGGGATTAAATAAAAACGAACATCCCGTCTCTGCCTTTTCTTCCGGAAACATCTTCGGCATTAAACCCGAAGAGTGTGCCCAGCAAACCCCAAATACACAGTCTTCCCACTTTAAATACAGCGACGGCAAGATCCTTGAGTTCGAGACCCGCGGCCGCTATTCCAACGGCGAATCAAGTCTCGATATACGTGTTGGAAATATATTTTATGGAACCGAGGGGTATCTCGAAATTAATGGCAGTACATGGAAAGCCTTCCGTCAACGGGAAAAAGAGCCCTTCGCAGGATCGGCCACCACTGATGCAAAACGGGTGGATGTCACCTCTACGGTTGGAGGGGATGATGCCGGACATTGGGGTAACTTTATCGATGCCATACGGTCGGGTAAAATTGAAACGCTCCACTGTGACATTAAGGAGGGCCATTATTCATCTGCCCTTCCTCACCTGGCAAATATCTCCTATCGCCTTGGACGCGGTTTGAAATTTATCGGTGAAACCGAAAAGTTTGCGAATGATCCCGAAGCAGATTTGATGCTTACCCGTGTTTATCGCGATCCTTACATTGTTCCAAAAGTAGTCTGAGAGAAATGTTATTGCTATGCTTTTAATACAATTGTAATCGGTAAATAACAATGCACAGTTTTCGGTAAATAAGAATAAACTAAGTAATGAGAATAATAAGATGTCGCATTTAAATAGTTAATTGTTAAGTCAATTAAAATTCATTTCGCCACGAACGCTCCAAAAGGCACCAAAGCCCTTCATTACCACTTCTTTTTATGTCCACTAATTAACACAAATTTTCACTAATTCTTAAGGTGTTGTTTTTTTAATTCGTGTACATTCGTGCTAATTAGTGGACCCCTTTAATTTAGTTCTTATAACTTAAATCTATAACAAATGAGATTAAAATTAATTTTCATTTTAGTTCTGACCCTTTCATGCTTTGGTTCATGGGGTTCAAAACCATTGAAACAGGCGAAGAAAGGAAAGAATCTCAAAATAGAATTTGTGAATCAGGCGGGAGACAAAAAGGTTGATGTCAATGTTGACGGCAAACTCTTTACCTCCTATTGCTGGTTGGATAATGTTTATAAACCTGTCCTGTACCCTGTTTGCACCGCTGCCGGGACACTGATTACCCGCGGTTTTCCACTGATCCCCAGGGAAGGGGAGCGCGATGATCACCGTCACCAGGTTGGGATATGGCTTAATTACGGGAATGTGAATGGACTCGACTTCTGGGGAAACGGCGTTTCGGGGAGTAAAAATCCCGAAGGTGGTGAGATAAAGCACCTGGCTATTGAGAAAATGACGCCGGGAAACGGAGAAGGTGTGCTGATTACCAAAGCCAGCTGGATTGCCCCAACAGGGAAGGAACTGCTGGCTGAAAGAACAGAATTTCATTTTATCGCCTATGGCTCACTCCGGATAATAGACCGGATTACAACGCTTAAGGCGACGGGTGGCAAGGTGGTATTTAAGGATACCAAGGAGGGGATGTTTGGCATGCGTGTTGCACGTCAGCTTGAACTCCCATCGAAGGATGCTGTTACGCTGACAGATGCAAAGGGTAATCCCACAACGGTAAAGGCATTGTCGAACGAGGGGGTTACCGGAAATTACCGAAGCAGTGAAGGGGTCACCGGTGAGGCAGTGTGGGGTACCCGGGCCAGGTGGATGGAGCTCTATGGCAATATTGGTGCTGAGAAAATATCGGTTGTAATTTGTGATCATCCCAAAGTAAGCATTCGGTGAACTCCGTCTTGTTTTTGTAGAAATCAGAGTAATCATTCAAAGATTCTCCAAAATGTTCGGAGAACTTTGCAAGAGGTTGGAGACTGTTTTGTTTAATCCGGGTTT
>JAHEYS010000125.1 GCA_023251475.1 Prolixibacteraceae bacterium | reverse complement strand
ATTCCAAGGGTTTTTGCATAGTCGGTGACCTCCTTCAGGATCGGGCGGATCTCCTCTGCCCCTTTTGAATATAGTTTTCCTGCGGGATTGATAAAATCTTCCTGCGTATCGACATTCCAGAAAAGGGTATTTTTAATTTTCATATCACTGTATTTTTTAAAATAACGAAAATCCAGGATTTAAGATCCATTTCACAGGGCTAAGACCAGCCCTAAGGATATAAATTATCCGATAAAAAATATGGAGAAAAGGAATAATAATTTTCCAATCATTCGGAGGAGTTCAAAAAATAAATTTCAAAGCTACAAAAAAGCTCATGCCTCTCAGCATGAGCTTTCTATGTTTAAAAAATTATTTCTTCGTTGTTCTCATCATAAAACTTTGAATCGAGAAAACTCATTGCGTTAATCTCTTCGATTCTAACTCTTCTGTGATATTTCCACCTCCATTTTAACGCCTTGGATGGAAAACCTCTGGTAAGAAATGCCCCCACGAATGGGTGCAGTTTAATAGTCAGCTTTTGTTTGTGCAGCTCTTCGAAGATATACCTGACTTTCTGTTCGATCTCTTCGATGAACAGAAGTGTTGGAGTAACTTTTCCCGAGCCCTTGCAAACGGGGCAAATTTCTGCGGTTTCAATGGCCATCTCCTGGCGAACCCGCTGCCTTGTGATTTGCATCAAACAGAACTTGCTCAGAGGCAATATGTTGTGCTTTGTTCGGTCGGAAGCCATCGCTTCCTTCATTTTCTCGAAAACTTTTTGCCGGTTTTCATTCCCGTGCATATCGATAAAATCGATAACAATAATACCTCCCATGTCGCGAAGGCGTAACTGACTGGCAATCTCCTCTGCGGCAGCGAGATTAACTTCAAGTGCATTCGATTCCTGATCACCGGTCTTCGACCTGTTGCCGCTGTTCACGTCGATAACATGAAAAGCCTCAGTGTGTTCAATGATCAGATAGGCTCCGCTTCTGAATGAGACGGTCTTTCCAAAAGATGCTTTGATTTGTTTATCAATTCCAAAATGTTCAAGAATAGGCAATTTGCCATTGTAGTATTTTACTACTTTTTTCTTTTCAGAATCGATAGTCCCAACATATTCCTTGATTTCGGCGGCAATCTCCTCGTTGTTCACAAAAATATTTGAAAAATCGGGATTATACAAATCCCTGATCATTCCAATTGTGCGATCGAGTTCTCCTAGAATCAGCGAAGGGGCAACCTGTTTATCCAGTTTAATAACTGCATTTTCAAATTTAGTTACCAGTCTGCGCAATTCAGGATCTAATTCCGCTACCCGTTTCCCTTCAGCAGCTGTTCTGACAATTACCCCATAATTTTTAGGGCATATGCTTTGAACTAATTTTTTTAATCGGCTTTTTTCCTCAGTCGATTCGATTTTTTGAGAAACTGAAATTTTGTTACTGAAGGGGATGAGCACCATATTTCTGCCAGCCACAGATAGTTCAGATGTGAGTCTTGGTCCTTTGGTCGAAATCGGTTCCTTGGCAATTTGCACAAGAATGGTCTGACCTGTTTTAAGAACATCGGTAATCTTCCCATCTTTCTGTATATCAGGCTCCGGCTGGATTCTTAACTCATTGGTTAACCGAATCTTTTTGGAACTTGCCTGTTTCAGAAACTTGTTTAATGTCTGGAATTGGGGTCCTAAATCCAAATAATGAAGGAACGCATCTTTTTCGTAGCCTACATCAACAAAAGCAGCATTCAATCCAGGCATGATCTTCTTTACCTTAGCCAGATAAATATCACCTACCGCAAATTTTAGATCGCTGCTTTCCCTGTTAAGTTCTACCAGTTTTTTGTTTTCGAGTAAAGCAATTTCAACATGTGAGGGCGATACATCAATAATCAGTTCATTACTCACGATCTTTACTCTTAAATAAATATTTACAAATACAACAAACCTAAAGTGCAAAAGCACTTTAGGTTCTAAATACATTTTCTACCACGAAAAAATTATTTTTTCTTCTTGTGGCGATTCTTCCTCAAACGTTTTTTACGTTTGTGGGTAGCCATTTTATGTCCTTTTCTTTTTTTACCGCTCGGCATAATTTAATTTCGTTTAATTATTTTACGTTACTTTTTACACGACCAACAAAAGTCTTAGCCGGTTTAAAAGAAGGAATGAAATGCTCAGGAATAATAATGGTTGTGTTACGTGAAATGTTACGGGCTGTTTTTTCAGCACGTTTTTTCACGATAAAACTTCCAAATCCACGAAGGTAAACATTGTTTCCTTCTGAAAGTGAACCGGATACAGTATCCATGAAGGCTTCAACTGCTTTCTGAACAGTTACTTTCTCAATACCGGTACTCTTTGAAATCTCGTTTACGATATCTGCTTTTGTCATTACTAAAAATTTAAATGATTCGACTTTTTATTTCAATTTTGGTGTACAAATATATAGCTTTTGATTTAACCAACATCATACTAATCAATATTTTTTGTTCATTTTGTGAAAAATTTCAAAAAACACTAAAATCATGTTCGGATTTCATAAAATATTGACAGTTTGGTATCAACAGAATAAACGCGATCTCCCGTGGAGAGTTAACCAGGACCCCTATTATGTATGGGTTTCGGAGGTTATTCTTCAGCAAACACGAGTCGACCAGGGGAAGGAATATTTTCTCCGTTTTATCAAACGATTTCCAACAATTAATTCACTTGCCACGGCGCCCGAGAATGATATACTGTTAATTTGGCAGGGTCTTGGATATTATTCAAGGGCAAGAAACATGCATTATGCTGCCAGGCAGATCATGAACGAATTCAACGGGATTTTTCCGGACCACTATTCCGATATATTAAAGCTGAAAGGGGTAGGTGAATATACTGCCGCTGCGATTGGCTCCATCTCATTCGGATTGCAGCATGCAGTAATCGATGGCAATGTCTACCGGGTCCTCTCAAGAATTTTCGGAATTGCCACCCCTATTGACACCACAATCGGGAAGAGAGAATTCAGCGATCTGGCCCATGAGTTGCTCGACCCGAATAACCCGGCCATTTTTAATGAAGCCATGATGGAATTTGGAGCACTCCAATGTATTCCACGCAATCCCGATTGCAATATCTGCCCTTTCCGGTTCCGGTGTGTTGCATTTGCTAATAACAATATTTCAAAACTCCCGGTCAAATCAAAAAAGACCAGTGTGAGACATCGTTTCTTCCATTTTCTTTATCTTAAGAGTGGGGAACAATTTTTCCTGGAGAAAAGGGAAGAGAACGATATCTGGCAAAATTTATACCAGCTTCCGCTTATCGAGTCTGATAAACCTTTAACTATCGAAGAACTCCTTTCTGGTCAACAATTCTGCTCGTTAATGCGCGGACGAACCATTGAAGTTGAAAAAGTCAGCGCCGAAATCGTCCATGTCCTTTCACATCAGAAACTTCATGTCAGGTTTATTGAACTAAAAGCTGAGCATTTGGAGGCGAAGGTGCAATGGATCCTGGTTCATCCCGCAGAGGTTCCGGAATACCCGGTTCCAAAATTGATCGATAACTTTTTATTGGAAAAAATGGGGACAATTTGAACTGATCAATTAGAATTCCTCCCTCTTTTTTTTACCTTTGATGAGTTATAACCTGATCATTTTTTTGTGTATATTTAGGTATGTAAACCATAATCTTATCAATCATGTCTGTAAACAAAGTTATTTTAGTTGGAAATGTAGGGAAAGACCCGGAGGTCAAACACCTTGAAAGCAATGTCTCCGTAGCAAATTTTCCTTTGGCAACCTCTGAGACTTACACTAATAAAAACGGAGAGAAAGTGACTACCACCGAGTGGCATAATATTGTATGCTGGCGCGGACAGGCTACACTGGCAGAGAATTATATCCGCAAAGGGTCACAGATTTATATCGATGGTAGAATCCGGACCAGGAGTTACGATGCCCAGGATGGCTCTAAAAGATATGTTACAGAAATTTATGCCGATTCGATTCAGCTGCTGGGTAAAAAAGCGGATGGAACAGTCAATGAAGGGACCAGAGTGAGTGAATCAAATCAATTGAGTGAGCCGACAGGTGGCCAGGGTACATACAACGGCAACGGAGATAAGGAGGGTGATGATTTACCTTTTTGATCCGATTTGTCAATTTGCTAAACTAAGTGGCGGCTCATTACCCGGAAATGCTTCATGAGGATATCAGATGTTAAAGATGAAAAATATATTTGTTTTCCTTCTGACAGGATTGTTGTTTATTTTTGATTCCTGCAAACAGGATTACACGCCACGTCCAAGAGGCTATTTCAGAATCTCATTTCCTGAGAAGAGTTACAAACCGTTAGATTTGGCGCTGCCGTACAACTTTAAGATTCCCGGTTATTCCATTGCCGGAAATGATCCGCTAAGTCCGGATCAGCCTTATTGGCTCACGATTGACGTGCCGGCTAATCACGCACAGATTCATCTGAGTTACAGAACGTTAAATAACAATCTGGAGACATTTATTGAGGAATCCCGTACCCTTGCCTACAAACATTCCCAGAAGGCCAGCTCAATTGATGAACAGCTTTTTATTAATCCGTCAAAAAAGGTTTATGGGACAATTTACACGATTAAAGGTAATGCAGCCTCGCCAATGCAGTTTTATCTGACCGACAGCATTAAGCACTTCCTGCGCGGATCACTCTATATCAAGGAGGTACCAAACAGTGACAGTTTGCAGCCGGTTATCAGGTTTCTAACGCAGGATGTGTTGCAACTGATCAGTACCACAGAATGGAAAGAAAATAAATAATGCCACTATTACTTCACAAGGAGACCGGAAACGGCGAATTCGGAATCTGGGAAATATCCGAGGAGACAGATCAGCTGTATCTTTTGGCCCGACTGTGCGGGCAGGACGAATTAACCTATTCAGGAATTTCAGCCCTTCACCGTAAAAAAGAGTGGCTGGCAACCAGGGCGCTTCTCAATGAACTTATGGGGGAACCAGCGCAGATCAACTATTATTCCGATGGCAGGCCATACCTTGAAAATAGTCATACAAATATCAGTATTTCACATACAAAAGGGTTTGTCTCGATCATGCTTCATCCCAGTCATCTTCCGGGAATCGATATTGAACTAATATCCAGAGAGGTAGGGAAAGTCTCCGGCCGTTTTCTCTCTTCTGAGGAGATTTCATTCTGCCTGGAAAAAACGGGCAATTCCAACCTGTACTACCTGATACATTGGTGTGCAAAGGAGGCAATTTTCAAGATGTTACCGTTCAGCAATATCGAATTTGCAGAAGATATCAGGATTACAATAGCCGGAATCCGGATGGATAACGGCACAATTGAGGGTGTGTTCAACGGCAAGTCCGGTCAGGTGCCAATCCCGTTAAATTATTTGTTGTTTAACGGAATTATCGTTGTCTGGGGCTCTATCGACAATATAAACCTTACCGGATAGCAGTTATTCCAATTATTAATTATCGAAAACTGAACAATCGGGACTTTTAAACGTCTTTATAACACCTTATTTTAAATAATTAATTCGTAAATGAAAATACCTGATCAACATATCGTTGTTATCTTCGGCGCATCAGGAGATCTGACCAAAAGGAAGCTTATACCGGCAATTTATCAGTTATTCGTTAACCGGCTCATGCCCGATAATTTTGCGATCCTTGGCGCCAGTCGAACGCAACTTACTGATCAAGAATTCCGTGGGAGGATGACCGAATTCTTGCCTGCTGGTGATGATCTGAATTCGGAGTTTCTGAATAAAATATACTACCAGACAATCGATTACGATCTTAATGAAGATTACATCAAGCTGAAAGACCGGTTAACGGGTTTGAGGCATGCACTTAATATCCCGGCTAATTTTCTGTTTTACCTCTCCACACCTCCGAATCTTTACGATATAATTCCTGAGAACCTGGCTTTTGCCACGCTCAATAACCAATCTGACGGATTTAAAAGACTGATTATAGAAAAACCATTCGGGAACAGCCGCGACAGCGCGAAGGCACTGAATATAGGTCTTCTGAAAAATTACGAGGAAAACCAGATCTACCGGATAGATCATTATCTCGGTAAGGAAACGGTTCAGAACCTCATGGTAACCAGATTTGCCAATGGAATTTTTGAGCCGGTATGGAACCGGAATTTTATCGGGCGGGTTGAGGTAACCGCTGCTGAGAGTCTTGGTGTCGAGGGGCGCGGCGGATATTATGACCATTCGGGGGCAATGCGTGATATGGTGCAAAACCACCTGCTTCAGGTTGTTGGGATGGTGGCTATGGAACCGCCTGTTGTGATTGAAGCAAACGCTATCCGTCAGGAGGTAATGAAAGTCTTTCAATCCTTGCGACCGATAAAGCCCGGGGAGCTGAAAGATTATGTGATCAGGGGACAATACACTTCATCCACAATAAAGGGTCAGAAAGTGCCTGGTTACCGGGAAGAGACCGGCGTAGACCCCTTATCCCATACTGAAACTTATGTGGCGATGAAATTTTACATCGATAATTGGCGATGGGCGGGAGTTCCTTTCTTTATCCGGACCGGGAAGAAACTCCCTACTAGGGTTACCGAAATTGTCATCGAATTTAAGCCTGCACCACATCACCTTTTTGATAACAGCGGATTCAGCATGAACAAGGCGAATCAACTGATTATCAGAATTCAACCTGACGAAGGTATTTTGCTCAAATTTGGCATGAAGGAACCGGGAGCAGGATTTAAGGTAAATCAGGTGAATATGGATTTCCACTACTCCGATCTTACTGACATTCAATTACCTTCTGCATATGAGCGGCTTCTGCTCGACTGTCTGATGGGTGATGCCACCCTCTATTCCCGCGGAGATACCGTAGAGGCAGCCTGGAATTTCATTCAGCCAATTCTCGATACCTGGTCTGACGATCCCTCTATTCCTGTTTATGGTTATCCTGCCGGAACCTGGGGACCCTACGAATCTGACGGGCTGCTGGAGGGTGAAAAAACCTGGCGTTATCCATGTAAAAACCTGTCGGATGATGGGTTATATTGTGAATTGTAAGATATAAACCGGGAAGACTGAAAGTATTTAAAAATTTAATTTTATCCCTTTTCTATGTTTTCGATTATCCATACGGCTAAATTACCTGAAGATCTGGCAGATAAATTTTGTGAACAACTAATTATCTGGATCAATGAAACGCAGGAAAATGTGTTTCATATCGCTTTATCGGGTGGCAAAACCCCCTTGGTATTGTTTTCACTCCTTGCTGAAAAATATGAAAATAAAGTTCAGTGGCAGAAAATTCATTTTTGGTGGGTTGATGAAAGGATGGTTCATACGGATGATTCTGAAAGTAATTTTGGAGTAGCCGATCGACTTCTTTTTTCAAAAATCGGCGTGCCGCAAAGTCAAATCCATCGGATCAAAGGCGAAAATGAACCATATGAAGAGGCAAAACAATATGGAGCAGAGATTATCTCACAGGTCCCAATCGAAAATTACTGGCCGGCTTTCGACCTAATTCTCCTGGGAATGGGGGATGACGGTCACACTGCTTCCATCTTTCCCGATCAGGTGCAATTAATGGATTCATCTGAAATCACCGCAATTGCCATCCACCCGGTCACCGGCCAAAAAAGGATTACCTTAACAGGAAGGGTGATCAATAACGCCCGAAGAGTTGCTTTTCTGGTTACAGGAGTATCTAAATCGGCAATTTTTAACGAAATCATTGAAAAATCGCCGGATGCTTTACGCTTCCCGGCTTCCCATATTCGGCCCAAGGAGGAATTGCATTGGTTTATTGACGAAGAAGTTTGGAAGAGAATATATTGAAACAGGATACACAAAAAATAAAGAAATAAGGCAGATATGATATTAATAGAAACAGGTAGAAATACTAACTTAATGTAATTCCAACTGTTTCTATCTGTTTCATGTAATTTCTATTTCTCCCGGCTTATTTTACCAGAAAATCAAACATCTTCCTCTCTCCGATAAAACCCTCGAGCCGGTCATTAATTTTCACCGGTCCAACCCCCGCAGGAGTTCCGGTATAGATCAGATCCCCTATTTTAAGGGTCACAAACCGGGAGACATGTTCAATGATTGTGTCGACAGAAAAAATCATATCACCTGAAATTCCAGCCTGAACAACCTCCCCGTTTTTACGAAGCGAAAACTCAATTTGTCCGGGATCGCCAAGCGTTTCCTTTGGGATAAATTCACCCAGAACAGCAGCAGAATCAAACGCTTTTGATTTTTCCCATGGCAAACCTTTTGCGATTAGTTGTCGTTGCACATCGCGGGCAGTGAAATCAACCCCGAGTCCGATTTCGTCGTAATAACGGTGTGCATACCGCGCCTCAATTGTTTTTCCCAGCCTGTTTATTTTGACAACCAGTTCAACTTCATAATGAATCTCACTGGAAAATCCGGGTATAAAAAAATTCCTGTTATCCAGCAACAAACAGGAATCGGGCTTCATAAAAAAAACAGGTTCGTCAGGGACATCAGAGTCAAGTTCCCTGGCATGTTTCAGATAATTACGTCCTATGCAAATGATCTTCATAACTGTGTTGTTTAGAAAAAAATTTATCTCAAAAATAATTTTAGAGTAACCCAAAAATTATATTTTCCGGTTCAGATCCTTCAGTTTAATAGCGGTAAGTACCTTTTTAGTATAGAGGGGGAACTCCCCCTGCATCATCCATGAATAGTAACCGGGTTCTTCACGAAACACCTTTTCAACCGCTTTCCCCTTATGTTTCCCAAAATTAAAAACCTCAACACCTTTCTCATCGTAGACAATCCGTCCGGCAAAATCTACACTTTTATCAAATGCAGAAAATGAGGCCAGAGCATCCACACTATTCACTACCGGAACCGATTTCTTACCGTTGTCTTCAAATTCCACGCCATCATACCGGTCCAGCTGAGCCTTTAAAACCTCATAGGTTGCCTTGGTATCGGCCATTGCACTATGGGCGTTTTCGAGCTCCTGCATCAGGTAAAATTTATAGGCGGCCGCGAGGGTCCGTTTTTCCATGCGATGGAAGATAATCTGAACATCAATGAATTTGTGTTTCTTCATGTCCAGGTCAATATCAACCCGCAGAAACTCCTCTGTAAGGAGTGGAATATCAAACCGCGTTGAATTAAATCCTGCCAGATCGCATCCTTTAATAAATTTGGCATATACCTCTGCCACCTCTTTAAAGAGCGGGGCATCTTTAACATCGTCATCATAGATTCCGTGAATTGCAGATGTTTGAGGCGGAATTGGAATTCCCGGATTGATCCGTTGAAACTTCTCCTCCTCCCTGCCATCGGGATATATTTTCAACAGGGCGATCTCCACAATACGGTCGGTGACCACATTGATTCCGGTGGTTTCGAGATCGAGAAATACAAGGGGATTTTTAAGGTTAAGATTCACGTGATATAATTGGGTTTAAATTAAAAAACCCGGCAGTCGGTTAACCACCAGGTTTTTAATAGATATAAATTCAGGAATTAAGCATTGATCATCATTGGCATTAAAAGCATCAGCACGTCCTCGTATTCCAGCTCTTTTTCGGCAGGAAGCAGAAGTCCGGCCCTTGAAGGATCTGATAGCTTCATCTTTACATCCGCGGATGAAAGGTTTGAAAGTATCTCAACCAGGAAAGTGGATTTAAATCCAATCTCCATTGGCTGACCTTCGTAATCACATTTAAGGGTCTCAACGGCAGAGATGGCAAAATCGATATCCTGGGCAGAGACCACAAGTGCTGTGGGAGTTAGTTTAAGACGAACAAGATTACTTGCCTGGTTGGCAAAAACCGAGACCCGTTTTAGCGTTGTATAGAATTCTACGCGGTCAATAACCAGTTCATTGGGGTTATTCAGCGGAATGACAGAATTATATGCCGGATATTTTCCTTCAACAAGGCGGCAAACCATCTTAAATCCGCTAAGTGTGAAAAAGGCATTCTTCTCATCGAATTCAAGCAGTACATCCAATTCTTCGCGAGGAAGGAGGTTTTTGAGCAATGATGCCGGCTTTTTCGGAAGGATAAATGAGGCAGAATCATCATATTTTACATCACTCCGTTTGTACCTGACCAGTTTGTGGGCATCTGAAGCCACAAAAGCAATCTCTTCCGGTGAAAGTTCAATAAAAATTCCGTTCATCACGGGGCGCAATTCGTCATCGGCTGTGGCAAAAAGTGTTTTATTGATCCCGCTAAGCAACAGATCATGAGGAAGGCTGATCGAATTATGTTGTTCGCCAAGTTTTGGCAAAACCGGGAAATCTTCGCCATTATGACCAACGATTGAGAATTTACCGTTGGCAGAGAGAATATCAACAGCCAATGATTCCGGATCGATATTAAAAGTAAGCGGTTGCTCGGGAAACTCCTTCAGTGTGTCGAGCATTATCTTCGCCTGGATGGCAATCAATCCCTCATCCTCTGAATTATCCAGTTCAATCTTTGTGATCAGCGTGGTTTCCAAATCAGAAGCCGTAATCATCAAAGTCTTCCCTTCGAGTTTCAAAAGAAAATTATCAAGAATAGGTAAGGTGTTCTTACTGCTGATCACCCTGCTGATTGCATTCAGATGCTTCAGCAATTCGGTACTTGAAACGACAAATCTCATCGGTTTATGCGTTTTAGTTTGTTTACTATTTATTGTTATTTTACTAATTATTAATGGTTCCGGAAGAAAAGAAAATACCGGTTACAGGAATTTACGAATTTACAAATATTCAGTGACTTTCCAATTTTAAAAACCAATTATTTAAAATTTCCCGGCAGGAGGTAAAAAAAAGATTCCATCCTGTTTTTCCGGTCAACCAGTGCTTTCCTATGAATAGCGCCTCCTGCGTAAAAACCAGAAGAGAAACCCTCCGGCAAGAATAAAACAAACAGGAGACAGAACATTAATTATCTGCCAGTATAATTTATCTTCCCGTAGTTTCATCTTATCAAGTAACCGCATCTTCATGGAACGCGACCTTAATTCCATGATCCCGGAGTCGTCGCAAAGATAGTGAACTGCATTGACTAAAAACTCTTTGTTTCCAAAAGTAATATTCGAATTTTTATCGTATCCGAGGGGTAAAGGTACATATTTCCCTCCTGCAGAACTTACTTTATTGGCAATCAGTCCTCCGTCGGAAATAAAGATCATCTTTGTTTCCCTGCTTTCGGGAAGGACAATTCCACCTGGAACAATCCCAAGTTCCCTGATCATCCTGTTCTTAAAAACTGATGAAAACTTCCCTTCGATCAATACGCCCGTAGGGATAAATTGTTTACTAAAGAGATTCCTGGCGGGAGGGGCATCGATCATCCCCAGATTAACAATCATTGGACATTGATTTGACCTGGCATATGGCGATGAAGTAAGTATCACGGTACTTTTAGTCAACCCCGACTCCCCTACAAGGTCGATGGAACTTACAAATTCGGACAATACCCGGTTGACGTTTTTTCCTATCGGGTGATGCTGTGATGGAGCCAACAGGGGGGAAAAATACCAGGATGCCATTGTATATTTTGGCGGTTGACCTTCCAATGCTGTATTTACCTTGATTTTCTGGCATTCAACATCCTGAATCAGGTCCGAATTGATCCGAACTCCATAATGGAAAAGCTGGTCTGTCAGGTTTAGTTCCTTCGGGAATGCCAGTGTTGACATCCCGCCGGAAAGGCTGTCAAGACTCACATTAACAGGATCAATCAGCCACAGGATCCTTCCTCCCTTCATTAAATACTGATCGATGGAAAATTTATCCCTTTCGGAAAATGGATCAGCAGGATTTGCAATTATCAAGGTTTTAAAACTGTCGGGAGCGGCCAGAAGATCGTTTGTCGTGATCCTCTGAATATCAAAGTTCTCAGACAGATTTTCAGAAATATCGCGCACCTGTACCTCCTCCAGTTCATGATGCCCTGTTAGAAAAGCCAGATGTTCCCTTTTTTCCTGAAACAATAGTTTTAAACTGCGTGCCAACTCATATTCAAGCAATTCCACTGACCGAATCAAATTCTCTTCATCGCGGAGAAATGGGTCATTTTTTAGTAAATTAATTGCCAGTTCACTGCCAGCTGCACGTAAAATCAACGTCGGAAAGATGGTTTTTGTTGACACTCCCCGATCCGTGTTAATTCGAAGATTTACCGGGGCAATTCCCTTTGACATAAGATTGTCAAGATAACTCTTTTTATCGGCAACCCCATAAGGATCTGTGGTATAAATCTTAAAAGGCTGATCACAATCGATTCTTAAGTCGTGCAGTTTTTCGAGGGTAGCTGACCGCAATTTCATAAATCCCGGAGGGAGATCGCCCCCAAGTAAAAGTTCTGCCTCAACCGGACTATTCACCTTTTTAAGTATTTGTATTGTTTGGGAAGAAAGTGTATACCGTTTTTCCTGGGTCAGATCGATCCTGAAAAAATTGCTTCCCGAGAGCAGTGACACAAGGAGGGCAATTAAAATATAAACAGTAAAGTGGGTCGCCGATCTTTTGATGGGCCTTCTTTTCCATTCCAGTATAATACGGGTAATAAGAATGAAAAATCCTGTCATTAAAAGGAAATAGAGCAAATCACGGCTGTCGAGCACTCCCCGGCTCACCGACTGGTAATGTTCATCAATTCCGAGTGATAGGATCAATGAAGAAAACTCCGGGGGGAGGGGTAATCCGGCGATTAATCCAAATCCGGCATACCAGAAAAAGGATAGGAAAACAGCAAGAATAAAAGCGACAACCTGGTTGTCGGTAACTGATGAGGTAAGGAGACCAATGGTTAAATAAATTACAGCCAGAAAAAACAGACCGGTATAGCTTCCCCATGTTGCCCCTGTATCGACAGATCCAATTGGATCGCCCAGGTAGAATACAGAAATAAAATAGATCAGTGTTGGCAATAAGGTAAGGATTACAACCGCCAATGCCGCACAAAACTTGGCAAGCACCAGTTGAAGTTCGGTAACGGGCCTTGATAGCAGGAGCTCCATCGTGCCACTTCTCTTTTCATCTGCAAACATTCGCATTGTTACAGCAGGGATCAGAAACAGGTAGATCCAGGGGGCAATTTCGAAAAGTCCATCCAATGTGGCATATCCTCCCTCCGGGATATTATAATTTCCTGAGAAAACCCATAAAAAAAGCCCCGTCAGAACCAGAAAAACTACTGATACCATGGTTCCTGTAACCGAACCAAAAAACTGGGTAATCTCCTTCCTGAACAAACTGAACATACCTATAGCTATTTCTCTGTCAATAATTTAATCATTAAACCCGCAGCACGTTCTGCACACCCCGGACCGCCAAGGGAAGCCAGCACTTCGGCATAGCCGGCCAGCATTTTCTCCCGGTAGCTCTGGTCGGAAAGTATAAGGTCCAGTTCATTGCCAACAGTTTCAGGAGTGCAGTATTGCTGAAAAAGTTCCTTAACAATCTCCCGACCGGCAATAAGGTTGACAAGCGATATAAAGGGGATCTTAATCAGCTGGTCTTTCACCCATGTTCCTAATCTTCCAGCTTCAATTCTGTAACAAACTACCTGAGGAGTATTAATATAAGCGGTTTCAAGTGTTGCAGTTCCCGAGGCAACCAATGCGGCTGTCGACTGCTGAAGCAGATCATAGGTCTGCCCAAAAACTACCGGAATGACAGTTTTTCCCATACCTTCGGCATACAATTGTTGGGACTGTGAAGGAGCGCCGGCAATAACAAACTGATAGTCAGGAAACCGAAGAGAAACTTCAGCCAGAACAGGCAAGATCCTTTTGATCTCCTGACGACGACTTCCGGCAAGTAAGGCAATCAAAGGTTTTTCAGGCAGATTATTTTTACGTATAAACTCCCCGAAAGTTTCCCCCTGATTAGGACGGTGGGCCAGTTCATCAATTGTAGGATTTCCGACAAAACGAACCGGATAATCAAATTTTTTGTAGAATTCAGATTCAAAAGGGAATATTGTAAACATCTCATCCACAAATTTTTTCACTTTATGAACCCTTTTGGTCTTCCATGCCCATATTTTAGGAGAGATGTAGTAAAAGACTTTGATTCCGTTTGCCTTTGCGAATTCAGCCATCCGCAGATTAAATCCCGGATAATCAACCAAAATTAATACATCAGGTTTAAATTCGAGTAACTTCTGCTCAGCCAGGATAAAGTTGCGCCTGATTTTGTGAAGATTAAAAATCACGGGGAAGAGCCCCATGAAGGCCATTTCGCGGTAATGCTTTAATAAAGTTCCCCCTTCGGCAGCCATCAATTCCCCTCCGAAAAAAGTGAAAACCGCATCTCTGTCCCCGTTTTTCAATTCCCGCATCAAATGGGAAGCATGCAAATCACCCGATGCTTCTCCGGCAATGATAAAGTATCTCATAAAAATTTTAAAATGAAAATTACAATTCCAAGTATTACGGTAGAGGTTAATACTCCACGTCCGGTACTGTAACGGTTACTGTTGATAAAGAGCATAAAAGGGGCTAAATTCGGAAGTACCGAAAGGCTTAAAACACTCACCAGTTTTTTTGATTCGATCAGCAAACAGATGTACTGATCAAAGCTATATTGGCCAAACCGGAAAATATAATAAAGCAGAAAAGAGAGAAGCGGCACCATTAACCCGACAACAACTCCATAGGCTATTTTATTGAAAAACAAGGATGTGTCATCAACATTAATTGGCTTATTCCTGCTTTTTGGAGAAAGGTAGCTCATGGTGATTTCATACGGTTAGAATTTCCATTTTTGCATCTGCGGAAAGGCAGAATAAGCGGTAAGATCAGTATTTACCGGGACAACGGATACGAATCCATTGAGTAAGGCAAAATCGTCTGTATCGCGCGCCTCAGCTTCGGCATTGTTAAAATACCCTTTAAGCCAGAAATAACCCCTTCCATGGGGGTCGGTTCTTTTCTCAAATTCTTCAACCCATTTCCCCCTGGTCTGTCGGCAAAAGTTGATCCCTTTTATCTCCCCCTGTGGAATATTCACATTTAGACATATCCCTTCGGGAAGACCGTGTTGAGCCAAAGTCTGGAAAATCCGGGCAACAACAATTTTGGACCGCGAAAAATCGGCATCGGGACTATAATCATTCAATGAAAAGCCAACCGACGGGACACCATGAATACAACCTTCCAGCGCAGCCCCCATGGTTCCGGAATATAAAATTGAAACAGAAGTATTTGCCCCATGATTAATCCCGGAGATGATAAAACTGGGTAATTGATCCAGTAACTGATTACATGCCAACTTAATGCAATCGGCTGGCGTACCTGTGCAGGAGTAGATTAAAAGGCCATCCTCCTCCTGAAGCTTGGTGACCCTTAAAGGGTGATCCACGGTTATTGCATGTGACATTCCGGAGCGGGGACTATCGGGTGCAACAACGACAATATCTCCAAAAAGGCGGATCACTTCGATGAGTTCATTTAAACCTTTCGAATATACGCCATCGTCATTTGTAATTAAAATTAAGGGTCGCTCGTCCATTGCTTAAATTAGAGATTAACAGATGGTCAAAGATAATGGATTCGGAAGAAAGTATTGGGATGAGGGATAATAATTCAAAATTGACTTATTTGGCTGAAAAATAATTCTTTACTCACCTGGGATGGATTCTGATAAATCTGCGGCGGGGTCTGACGGACTAAGGTTTTTAGTAAGTGAGCTGGTGACTAATTCAAATGAAACAACCGGTCACCTGCGCACTATTTAAAAAATATTAAATTCCTCTGCAAGATTCCTAATGTCCGCTATGAGATGACAACTTACCTGCGTAAGATTAAGAATCTCCTTTCGATTTAACCGGAGAACCTGGCCAACAAAAAAACAGACCTGAAAGGGTTGTTTAAAACAGGACGGGAGTTAAGTGACTTCACTTATTGGCATATATTCCACACCTGCTACCAAAAGTGATACATCTGTCAAATCATATGGATGGATGATTCAAATATTTGATTTTACTCAAAACATGTTAAATAACAGGAAATTAAATTGATTTGCTTAAAGATAATTGAATTTATAGTGATAAATTTGAGAGGGGAAAGTTAAGGTTACGCAATGAATTCCGTGAAGATTAAAAATAGAACGTGATTACCGCAAGCTTTTACGGACGATGTTTGTAAAAGATGGTGCAAAATTGACAGATGTAAAATGAAACCCTCATGAGCAGTTGCTCGCAAGGAAGATGAAAATCTATGAGGGTTCCATCTGGCCGCTAAAAAACAAATTATATACAAAGGAAAGAATTGGGCTATAATGAAAACAACCTGCAAAATAAAAATAGGCGGGACCAGAAAAGAACGATAAAATTGGTATTTACAACCTATGTGCAGAGTTAGGGAGACTTTTCAGACGGTATGAAAAATTCTATAAAGATTTGGTTATATACTGATTTTGTTTATTCAATTAGAATAAAGGCGGAGTCCTAAAACCTTGTAATGTATTTAAAAAAAACTTTTTAAATAAACGAATATGAAAGAAAATGACAAAAAAATGTTTTTGGGTTTATATCAAATGCTGTTAGCTGATGCAGAAGTTCACCCTAAAGAATTAGAATTGCTTTATCAAATCGGAAAAGAAAAAGGTGGTGTCACGGAAGAAGAAATACAACGTGCTATTTTTTCGCCGAATACATTTGTATCTCTGGATAGCTTGAGCGATGATGAAAGGATAGAATATTTATACAATTTATCCCGCATGGCTTGGGCTGATGGAAAAATTGATGACAAAGAGAAAGAAATCCTGCGAGAGGCAAGCAAGCGACTTGGATTTGCCGAAGAAAATGTAATAGAAATCTCCGAATTTCTTTTGGAACAAGCAAAAGAAAATAATTCATTTGAAGTAGTTTTAGAAACAATCAAAAGCGAGTAGATATGGGACTTAAAGATATTTTTACGATTAAAAAGCCTGTTGAAGCTGAGCGAAACTTTCAGGTAAACGATCCCGATGATTCAATTGCGGTCATTTCGGGTGCGTCATATACAGCGCGAGGAACAAAAGATGCAGGTTATTGTGGAGGTTCTTCTCAAGCATTATTACCTAGATTACACGCTGTTTACATGCAACTAACTCGCTACATTCAGCAAGACAAAATGAAGCAAAGTGAAAGGAAAAGTAAAATCAGACAGGAAATTAGTTGTTTGGAAGCAAAAAATGTCAATATCGAAAACCAAAGCACTGATGAACAAGACAAATTAATCCACGAGGAAAATAAAATTGATAATACCATAAAAGAAATTGATAATATCAAGGAAAATCCCAAGATTATTTCGGGCGATTCTTTTGCAAAAACAAGTTTCTGGATTGGCTTAGTGATTATTGTATTTCTTACGGTTTATTTGTTTGTGTTCTACAGTTCAGCTGCTTTTTCGGCTTTCTTCAAAAATTTTACTCCTGATGACACAAAAATTACTCAAGCAATTTTCGACGCACAGGCAATTGGCAAAGCATGGGCTGATGGTTTTACTGAGTTAATTTTTATTTTGGCAATTCCTGCCATATTTTTGGGGTTAGGGTTTTTACTTTACAAATTTTCAGAAGAAAAAGGATTTGTCAAATACTTCAAAATTTCAGGTCTCATTGTTGTTACATTCATTTTTGACTTTATTATAGCATATGCTATTGTTAAAGAAATATACAATATCAGGATAGGAGATTTTTTTAAGGAAATGCCACCTATGACTTTAGGAAAAGCTATTCAAGAAGTCAATTTTTGGATAATCATTTTTGCTGGTTTTGTGGTTTATATCATTTGGGGGCTTGTATTCAGTTTTACAATGAGCGAATTTGAAAAAATGGATAAAGTCCGATTTGCAATTAAAAACAAAGAACAAAAATTAGCCGAATACAAAATTGACTGTAAAAAAATTAGAGAAAAAATTTCAATTCTCAAAGCAGAAAAGAATAATACTCAAGGAGAGATCAACAAATTAAGAATACAGTCAGAATCTTATGTATTGTATTTCAATGATGTAAGAGAAGGTATTAACAATTATTTTGCAGGTTGGGTGGGTTATTTAAAATCTACCAGCTCCACTCTAGCACATATTCAAGAATGTGAACAAATTAAGGAAAAATTTTTGTCTGAATTACGAAATTCCGATTTTATAAAAACAAGCTCAATCTCGAATAACTAGTTAACAAAGTAATGGAATTATGAAAAGATTAATTTTTATAACAATTATAGCCTTTTTATTAGTAACTTGTGGAGGAGAAGTTAATAAAAAGATTAATACCAATAATGCCAAAACAGAAAAGACCCAAGAAAAGCAGTTGAATATTTCTATTCTTTTGGATTTGTCCGATAGAATCAGTCCAAAAATAAATTCCGATGCACAAAAGAATGACATTGAAAATATTAAAACCATTACAGAGTTTTTCAAAACAAATATGGCGAATTTGGGTGCTTATAAAGCAAAAGGGATGATTAGAATATTTTTCAGCCCAACACCTGGAAATACAAATATAAATTCAATTGTAAGCAAACTTATAATTGATTGCTCAAAAATGGATAACAAGGGAAGAAAAGAAGTATATGATCATATAACAGAACTTTATACTCATCATCTGGAACAAATATACCAAGAAACCATTGCAACAAGTGCTTGGGAAGGCAGTGATATTTGGCGTTTCTTCAAAGATGACATAAAGGATTTTTGTATTAAAAAAGACACAAATTATCGTAATATATTGATAATATTGACAGATGGATATTTGTACCATAAACAATCTGTGTTCAATAATAAAAATCGTTTTACTTATCTCTTAGGTAACAGCAATTTAAAAGGATACAGAGTGCAAAATTGGGAACAACTGATTGAGAAAAATGATTTTGGGATAAAGACTGATCGAAAGGATTTGAGCGACTTGGAAGTTCTTGTTTTGGAAGTAAAAGCAGAAAACGCAAGTAATAAGATAGATGAAGATATTTTACAGTTCTTATGGAAACAATGGTTTAAAGAAATGAAAATATCTCATTATGAAGTATATCATTCTGATTTGCCTGCAAATACCAAAACAAGAATTGAAAATTTTTTAAATTAAAACTAAGTGTTTACTTGTATGAAGGTAAACATAAATTAAATATTAAGTACACCAGTCCACAACAGCAAGCTAAATGGCAAGTCGGGGTTCATTGCTTTAATGATAGGATCTCGCACATGCGTGATAAAAAGTAACACTTTGTAGGAAGTTCATCGGGAAAGTCCCATCCTGCGAGTATTTGCGGTACCTTATAGGCAAGATTAATAAACGGCGCAGTGAAACCGACATGAGAACTACCAATAGTTCTGCGTGCAATTCTTGACAGTTGTTTGTGAGTGACAAGAGATAAAATAAATGATCTTAAAGAAAAGTTTTACCTTTGTCTGCAAATCCAACTGCCTTGAAAAAGAAAATAATTCTTCTTGGGACGACCTGGCCCTTCCGAAGCGGAGGCATTGCCACCTTTAATGAAAGACTCACAAA
>JAHEYS010000378.1 GCA_023251475.1 Prolixibacteraceae bacterium | reverse complement strand
TTTAAGAAAATCTGAAATATAATCGGTCAGCCATAAACGCGCTTCGTTGTTCCCCAGGTTAAAAAGGGCGTTACCCTTACCAGGAAGCTTAATCAGCCAATCGGGGTTTTTATCATAAAATTGGGTATTTTTTGTCACCCGTTCAGGTTCGAACCACAACAGAAATTTCGCCCCAACCTGATGCGCCGCATCTGTAACCGGTTTTAAACCATTGGGAAAATTATCCTGATTGGGAATCCAGTTGCCGACGTTAGGCCAGCTTCCGTTACAGGCATACCACCCCGCATCGAGCCAGAATACCTCCGGTACAATGTTAAATTGCTTGTGACGGTTTATCATCGCAACCGAAAAAGATGCTGTGGCACAGGTATGTTCATTGCATGGCGGGGGACCTTCGCGGGCGAGAAATGTTGAAAACGGGAGTTCCACATGATTCCCGTTGATCTTGCGGGTGTGATGGACCAGGACAAACTGCCGGAACAGGTTGTGACCCACCATGCGATCTTCTCCTTTCCAGAAAAGGAGTGCGATTTTCGGGGTACAGATCTCCTCTTTGGGATTCAGTTTAAGCTGCATGAGCTCCATTCCTGATCGAAGTGAAACCGATTGTTCATTCATCCGGAGGAGATCGGCAAACCATTTTCCTGTCCATCCGACCGCAATCATAACTCCCTGCTTTCCGGGCATTTCGATATTGAAAAACGGGAATGCGGTATTATCAGAGGAACGTCCGCCAACCGGTGTCATATAGCAGTTTTTCCCGGTCTGCAGAATTTCATCAATAGGTTGAAAATCTGTACGTTCGGCATTGCTCCCTTTTGCGTGGTGGAGGATAAACGGACCTTTCTCGCGGGCCAAAAAAGAGTGGTCAATGACCAGTGCTTTCTCAATAAGCCGGGTACTTAGATCTGAAGTATTGGAAAATTTTAACACCCATTCAACCGCCTGAAAATCGTTGAAGCAGGTAACAAAACAGTTAACCGCAAGCCCTGTCTGCGGATCGAGGTATTTGTAAACCAGCTCCTCCACGTTGGGATCGGTCGGTTTAATCCTTTCGACACTATATCTCCATTTGCGGATAAAGGTAACCGAGCTTTTACCGCCATACATAAACGAAAACGGGGGAGTTGTCCCTTTGGCAAATTTCTTTTCGACCCACTGATGCAAGGAAGTCTTAACGGAGGGATTTCCCGGTAATGGCTGACAAACGGCTAAATCAGTTCCAATGAAAATGGTGAATAGGAATAGAATTACGATTTTCAGACCAGGGGTGCAGGAAGTGGTTTTGTCAGTTACTTGCATCGGTAATATTATTTAAAGGATTTGACCGGTTTATAGTTGTCGTTTAATCGTCGATTATTAACTGCGATTACAGGGAATTAAGATTTTACCGGATATGAATGCCGAAAGTAGTGAATTATTAAGTAAAACATAAAAGGCTTTCAAAATACAGGTTAATTTTGATTGGGTCATCCGGAATAGCACCTGTTTATCACAAAAAATATCATTATGCGCTTGTATTTATTGTATTGCGCTTATATTTATTGTAACTTGCGCTCATAATTTATAAATAAATATGAATAGCACCCATTTTTCATACGATGCGCTTGTATTTCACGGCAGAAACGTGCCCGAAGAGGGTTTTATTGTCGGCTATGCTGCTATTATTTATGGTTTAGATCTTAGAATTCCTGTACCTGAGACTATTGCATTGGTATGTAAGAAAAACAAAAAATACCAAACGGAAGCGTGGAAAGTATTTCCCAAAAGCTATTTGCCGGAGGATAATTCAGAGACAACAGAAATAGAAGCCTTGTATAAACACCTGATGTTTGCACTCAAGTATGAAGGTGTAAACCTGTTGGTATTTAGTTTTATAATTAATCATTATACAATAAATCAATTAGTTGATTTAGTTAATATTGAACCAACCGGACAATATTCCCGTAAAATCTGGTTTTTAGTCGAGTGGATAAAAGGAAAACCTTTAGATGCGAAAAAAGATCTCTCCAAAAAGAGCTATATTCCTTTATTGGATGACAAACTTCAATATGCCATAGAAGGTATAAAATCGCCCCGTCATTTAATCATCAATAATTTACCGGGTACGAGAGATTTTTGTCCGATGATATGCAAAACATCAAGGTTGGAAAAATACATTACAGCTAATTTTGCAGAACAAGAAATCGATTATCTGAAAGTTATACCTAATGATCTGTTGCATCGGGCATCAGTTTTTTTGTTGCTCAAAGACTCGAGGGCATCGTTCACCATCGAAGGAGAAAGCCCGAAGAGCAAACGGACGGCAAGATGGGGGCAAGCGATCAGTCAGGCCGGCACCAAAGAGTTATCCCGGGAAGAGTTCCTTCGGTTGCAGCGACTGGTTATTGAAAATACAAGGTTCGTGGAGATGGGCTTTCGTAATTCAGGTGGATTTGTAGGCGAATATGACCGAATAACAGGAGAGCCGCTCCCTGACCATATCTCAGCAAAATGGAAGGATGTGGAAATATTAATAGACGGATTGCTTAAAACCAATGAGCTACTTCTGAAAAGCAACATAGATGCAGTACTGGCAGCGACCATCATTTCATTTGGATTTGTGTTTATTCACCCTTTTGAGGATGGTAATGGTCGTATTCATCGTTATTTGATTCATCATCTGTTAGCCAAAAAGCAATTTTCAAAACAGGGGATTATTTTTCCGGTCTCGGCTTCGATTTTAAATCATATTGACGATTACAGGAAAGTATTGGAGTTCTATTCAAAACCTCTTTTGGATTTTATTGCGTGGAAGGAAACCAAAGATCACAATGTTGAAGTATTGAATGACACGATTAATTATTACCGGTACTTTGATCTTACCAGGCAGGCTGAATTTTTATATGAATGTGTAAATGACACCATACAAAACATTATACCGGAGGAAGTCTCCTATATCATCAAATACGATGAATTTAAGCGCTATCTGGAAGATGATTTTGAAATGCCGGATAAATTGGTTGCATTATTGGTTCACTTCCTGGAGCAAAATAGTGGTAAGCTATCAAACAGAGCTAAAGAGAAGGAATTTGCAAATCTGACCGAAAATGAAATTCATATGATTGAAGCGTATTACCAAAAGATATTCATGTAATTAAAATATGTTTACGGTATTTGATCACACAGGATAAGTTTCCTGAAAATATTTATTTTTTTGTTTTTTTTATGATCCTTAGTTTCATTACTTTTATGGGTTATAAAAAATTTACAAAATGAATGAATTATCCATAACGATGGTTTTAATTGCGCTCGGCGGATTTCTCTTGCTGATCACCATTTTGAGCTCCCTGTTAATTGTTGGAGGGAAAGAAATTAAAGTTCTTGAGCGCCGCTGGTTCGGCAGGCAGATGCCTAAGGACCGCGTTTTTGCCATGAGTAACCAAATAGGGGTCCAGGCAAGGACCAAAGGACCCGGGTTATATTTTATGATCCCTTTCATCTATAAGAGAAAGCGGGAGGAATTTATCATCATCGGAAATGATGAAGTGGGTATGATCATTTCGATGGATGGAAACCCAATGCCATCGGGCAAACTCTTTGCCAGGCCGGCCGAATGTAACCTTTTCCAGGATGGGGAGGCTTTCCTGCAAAACCAGGGTGAAAAAGGGCCACAAATCCCTATTCTCCCTCCCGGTATCTACAGGATCAATCCGTTGCTTTTCGACATCAGCAAGCAACCCGTAATTATCATTCGTGAAAACGAGATAGGCATTGTCGAGTCCATTGCCGGGGAGCCGATCCCTTCAGGTCGCATTTTCGGGAAAGTGGTCGATTGTGATTTGTTCCAGGATGGGGCTGCCTTTTTAAGGAACGGCGGAGAAAAAGGTCCACAGATCAAGACGCTGCCACCGGGAAATTTTCGTATCAATACCCGTTTGTTCAAAGTGACACCTGTACCGATTACCGTTGTTGAAAAAGGACAGGTAGGCGTTGTTACTTCTCAGGATGGGATGCCCATCAGTGGCGGGCGTTTGCTTGCAAGGGCGATCAGTGATCACAGTTATTTTGAAGATGGAGAGGCATTCCTGAATAAAGGGGGTGAAAAAGGTCCGCAGACCTCCATACTTTTACCGGGTAAATACCGGATCAACACGGCGCTGTTCCGGGTTGAGATCAAGGATACCATCGTGATTCCCGATAAAAAGGTCGGCATTGTTGTGGCCAGGGACGGTCAGCCGCTGCCTGAAACAGAATACGTTGCCAAACCTGTTGAAGGACACAATAATTTTCAGGATGTCACTCAATTCCTCGGGAGCGGAGGTCAGCGCGGCCCGCAGTTCGACGTTCTGAAGCCGGGGACCTACTATATCAACCCGCTGATGTTCAGCGTTGAACTGGATGATGTGGCCGTTGTTGAACGCGGGCAGGTAGCCGTTGTTGTTTCCAATGTGGGGGCTGAACCCAAACAGGTTAAAGAGATTACCGAGGCGGTTGCAAAAGCGGAAAAAGAGCTCAGTGATATCACAACAGGCGATACCAGACCATTGGATAATCGTGTGGATGTTGGTATCGAACGGTATGTGGTGACCAAGGGGTACCGGGGAATCCAGCAGGAGGTAGCCGGTCCGGGTATTTATTACCTCAACCGCAGGGCGTACATTGTATATATTGTGGATACCACCAACATTACCATCGATTGGGACGAATCCACCGAAACACGTTTTGATCCGTTGACTGTTGTGTCACATGATGGTTTCGCCATAAATGTTTCGGTAAAGGTAGTGATCCGTGTTCGCCCCGACCAGGCGCCTTATATGGTTGCTAAAATCGGATCCATTCAAAACCTTGTAGAGCATGTGATCCACCCGATGATCGATTCAAGTTTCCGGAACCAGGCTTCTGCAACTTCGGCCATGAACTTCATGCAGAACCGGCATGAAGAACAGCAAAAAGCGGAAGACAGGACCAGAAAAGAACTGGAAAAATATCATGTTGAACTCGTCAGTGTATTGATTTGCCAGATACAGCTGCCGGAAGACCTGATGAAAACGCAGACCGAGCGAATCATTGCCCAGCAGCAGCAGGCCATGTATGCAGAACAGCAAAAAGCTCAGCAATCGCGTATTTCAATGGAAAAGACAACTGCTGAAGCCAATATGCAGCCCCTGCTGGTCACTTCAGAAATTGATGTGAAAGTAGCCGATAACATGAAAAAGAAGGCAATCCTCCTTGCAGAAGGCGAAGGGGAATCCATCAGACTGAAAAAAGCGGGGGAAGCGAAAGGGATAGAGGCCATAGGAAAAGCCGAAGGCGTTGCAATTGAAGCAAAAGGTACCGCCACAGCCGAGGCTTATGAGAAACAAAAACAGGCCATCGGTCAGGAAGGGGTTATTGCCGTTCAGGTTGCCGAAAAAATAGCAGGGGGAAATGTAAAAATTGTACCCGATACACTGGTTACCAGTAGTGACGGAGGTTCCAGCCTTGGTCCCCTGATTGCCGGATTTCTTTCCAAAAAAATCACTAAAACAGAAAAAGGATCAGATACAGTGCTATAGAATCAATGACGGTTTTGTTATAAGAATCAAAATTCTGATAGCGGTTGTCTCGTGTATCAACCAGGATTTTTTTGTGCCAGGTCTGTCAAACACTACCCGATGAGTAATGAATTGGATGATGGCTGAAATACGACTTCTTTTTTAGAACGATATCCTCAGAAATCGGAGCCGGATTATGAAATATCGTCAGACAATTATGACTTATATTGTGCCGTTTAACGACGCATATTGGTGGGATGTCGGTCACATT
>JAHEYS010000377.1 GCA_023251475.1 Prolixibacteraceae bacterium | reverse complement strand
CAAGGTACATGCTCCACGCCATCTCCCGGTCGCCGTTACTCCCCTTTTCGCGGATAATGGCCGCCTTTATTCCCGAAGGCTGACGTCGTTTAGGATCAATTCCCAAATCCTTAAATTTGCCTGTAAAAGCGCCTAAATTGAACTTCAGTTCATTTTTTTTATAATTTTCAAACCGTTCCAGCGCCAGCTTTTCTCCACTTTGCCGCCGGTCAAGCAGATACGATGGCTTGAACCATTTATCCCGCAGTGCATCAATATCGAATTGGAATTTATCAGTGTGATTGATGACCGAAATTTTACGTTTTATTGTCGGGTATCCAATCCGGACAAACGCTATTTTATTGGTGTTTAAGGTTTTTTCAAATTTTATGGCATCTTTAGGCTGAACAACAATCCCCGGGTTTTCACTAAACAATGCTTTTACGCTATCAGGTTCATTTAATCCGGAGAGGTCAACATCGATTCCACCTTCGTTTTGGGCAAAACACATTTCAAGAAGTGTGGTTAAGATTCCACCTGAGGATATATCATGTCCCGATATGATTAATTGATTTTCAATTAATTCCTGTATGGTGTTAAAGGCTTTGACAAAATATTCTGCGTCAGTTACTGTTGGCGTACTTTCACCCAGCTGACTCAAGGTCTGTGCCAATGAGCTACCCCCCAAAGATTTAGGTGCATTGGAAAAGTCGATATAATAAACCGGTTTGGATGTATCGGCGGCCAGAACAGGTTCAACTATTTTGCGGATATCTGAGACTTCACCCGAGGCGGAGATGATGACCGTTCCGGGAGCATAAACCACATCGTTTTTATATTTCTGGGTCATGGATAGGGAGTCCTTCCCGGTGGGGATATTTACACCCAACGCACATGCAAAATCTGAGGCAGCTTCCACACCCGTGTAAAGGCGGAAATTTTCCCCCTGATTTTTGGCAGGCCACATCCAGTTGGCTGATAATGAAATGGCTTTGATGCCGTTAGTGAGTGGCGCCCAGATGATATTGGTCAGCGATTCGGCAATCGAAAGTACCGAGCCGTTTGCAGCATCAATCAATCCTGCCACCGGCGCATGCCCGAGCGAGGTTGCAATACCTTTTATCCCCTGATAATCAACTGCTACAACACCTAAATTATTTAATGGAAGTTGCAGTTTGCCAACACACTGTTGTTTGGCTATTTTCCCTGTAACCGATCTGTCCACTTTATTGGTTAGCCAATCTTTACACCCCACCGATTCGAATTGCAGAACTTGTTCTATATATTTGTTTATCTGCGTAATGTCGTATTTAACCGGTGAGAATTTTGCCACTTTGGATTCATCCTCCAGAACGGTTTTTGGCGGTTTGCCAAACATATAGGCAAGTTCCCAGTTAATTGGTTTTTCACCTGTTTTCCGGTTGACGAAAGTGAACTTGTGGTTACCGGTTGTTTCTCCGATAACGTAAATTGGAGATCGTTCACGTTCGGCTATCCTGGTAATCAGATCAATATTTTCGCTGCCGGTAACAAATCCCATCCGTTCCTGTGACTCATTTCCTACAATTTCTTTAGCCGACAAGGTAGGATCGCCAACAGGTAACTGGTCGATAAATATTTCTCCGCCAGTCTCTTCAACTAATTCTGACAAACAGTTCAAGTGTCCCCCGGCGCCATGATCATGGATGGAGATAATTGGATTATTTCCCGATTCTGCCAATGCCCTGATGGTATTATAAGCCCTTTTCTGCATCTCGGGGTTAGCCCGCTGGACAGCATTCAATTCGATATGGCTCTCAAATTCACCGGTATCCACCGATGAAACGGCTCCGCCACCCATGCCAATGCGGTAGTTATCACCACCAAGCAAAACTACTTTATCGCCCACTCCCGGAACGCGCTTCAGGCAATCTTCCAGCCGTGCATATCCAATTCCACCAGCCTGCATGATAACTTTATCATAACCAAATTTCTTCTGGTTTTCGAAATGTTCAAAGGTCAGGACGGCGCCGTTAATGAGTGGTTGTCCAAATTTATTTCCGAAATCGGAAGCGCCGTTGGATGCCTTGATCAGAATCTCTTCGGGTGTCTGATATAACCATGGACGAGGTTCGGTGGCATTTTCCCATGAACGCCCCTCCGGATCATTTCTGGAATATGCCGTCATATAAACTGCGGTTCCCGCGATTGGGAAACTTCCCTTACCTCCGGCCATGCGATCGCGTATCTCTCCACCAGTTCCTGTTGCGGCGCCGTTGAAAGGTTCTACCGTTGTCGGGAAATTATGGGTTTCCGCTTTAAGCGAAAGAACGGTCTGTATATCTGTCACCTGAAAAAAATCGGGCTTATCCTGTGTTTTTGGGGCAAATTGTTCTGAATCAGGGCCTTTGCTGAATGAGCAATTGTCCTTGTAAGCCGAGAGAATGGTATTGGGATTGGTCTGAGTGGTCTTTTTGATCAGCTGAAACAGGGTGGAAGGTCTTTCAATACCATCAATTATGAAATTTCCGTTAAATATTTTGTGGCGGCAATGTTCCGAGTTCACCTGAGAAAATCCAAAGACCTCACTGTCAGTTAATTTTCGATCCAGTTTTTGGGAAACCTCATTCAGGTAGTTGATCTCCTCCTCACTTAACGCCAGCCCTTCGCGGCTGCTGTAAGCGGCAATATCATCAATTGAAAGAATCGGCTCCGGTTGGTGATAAATTACAAATATCTCCTGATTAAGTCCCTTATAAACAACCTGAAGCATTGGGTCAAACCCGGGATGTTCTGACTCAACCCCGAAAAATTCCTCAATCCTGACAATTCCGTGAATTCCCATATTCTGGGTAATTTCAACGGCATTGGTACTCCATGGGGTGATCATCTCTTTTCGTGGTCCAACATACACACCTGGAACAGATTCGCTGGTAATCAGGTTGGCTTCATCAAACAGCCAGATCAATTTTTCGAGATCGAAACCGGACAATTCCGTTTGAGTATCTACAGCAATCAGATTTGATTTTCCTTTAAAAAAGAGGATCATGGAAGCGCGTTTTTATTGACAAAGTCAGGGTTATCACTGATTGCAAAGATAAGGAAAAAATGGTGCTGTGAATTGCAACGGCTTTAGAACTGTGGCAATTCACAGGGCCATTTTATTCAGGTTTCCATTCCGTTATTCTGATCAGGGAAGGGAAGGCCTTGGGTTTATAGATTGACTGGCCGTAAAATATTCGGATACATTCCTGGATTCCCTCAGTGACACTGGGATGAGGATGAATGCTTTGCAACACTTCATGTAACCTGATATCTGAATTGATCAGGTAAGCAATGGAGACAATAAACGCAGATGCCTGAGGACCGGCAGCCCGCATTCCAAGTATTTTTTCCGATCCGTCATTGCTCACGATAATTTTTACAAACCCATTTGTGCTGCGCATGGCAATAGCCCGGTTCACTAATTCATTGGAGTAGTAGACCGCTTTATAAGGGATTTTTTTTTCACGAAGCACCTTTTCATTGACTCCAACCGATGCAAGCTCAGGTTTAAAAAACATCAGGGTGGGCATATAGGAATAATCCAGCCGGTAAGTGGCCTTACCGAAAATAGCTTCCACAATAAATCTTCCCTGTTCTTCTGCTACACCATAAAGCGCTTTCTGCCCGGTGGCATCGCCTGCTGCAAAAATATTGCAATTATTGAAATTTCCGATGGCACATTCCTCATTGATATGAAGATAGCCTTTTATATTCGGCTGAATTCCCACATTCTCAAGTCCAAGTTTATCGGTATTGGCATCCCGCCCGATAGAAACAAGCAGAATGTCAACCTCCAGAACCTGGCTGTGCCCATCGTCGTAATCAAGTACAACCTCAAGATGGTCTTTCTCTTTTTTTACGGAGCGCAGGTTGGCCGTATGGTGAATAATAACCCCGTTTTTTTCGAGGTTTGACGAAACAAAGTCGCTTACATCATCATCCTCGAAGGGGATTACCCGGTGCATCCTGTCTAAAAGATGCACCTCAGTTTGTTTGAAGTTCGAAAAAATTGTGGCGAATTCACAACCAATGATTCCGGATCCCAGAATCATCATCCGTTCCGGAAACCGGTCCAGATTAAGCAATCCATCAGAGTCAAATATCAGTTTTTGATCAACAGGTAATTCCGGATGTTCCCGGGGCCTTGAACCTGTTGCAATTATAATATTCTCCGCTTCAATGGTTTCTATTCCGTTTATTCCATCGATTTGCAGGGTTGTCCGATTGAGAAATTTTGCAAAACCCCTTTTGTAGGTAATTGTTCCTGATGTTTCTGAATCGTTGTTTTTTGTCGAGAATGACTCGATTTGTGACAACATCTGGTACTGTTTGGTTTTTGCGGCAGCGATAACGGTCTTTTTAACCATGTTATAATCCACCTGTAATCCTGAAGCCCTGTAACCCCGGTCAACTGCTGCTGCAATGGAGTAGTCAACCGAGAGTTCCCACATCGTTTTAGAGGTTAGCGGACCATTCATTATGCCGGTACCGCCGATATGGCCGGCTTCGATCAGACAGACATTTTTCCCAAAATCAACGGCCCTCATGGTGGCAGCGAAGCCCCCGGGACCACTCCCGATGACAGCCAGATCAAATTTCATCATTTCCCATTCTTGTTTAATGAAGCAAACATACGAAAGTTTAATAAAATTTACGTTCGGTGAAGGTAATTATACGCTAATTGTCATCAATTCGAACGTTTCAAACTTTTTGTTCGATTTTTTTAAAAAATCGATTTTTACCACTTTTTTTTCTTTTTCCCAAAGTTTTAAATACCTACCTTTGCGGCAATTTTTAATCAGTTATATTTTCATATGAAGCAAGTTAGATATGTTACTGCCGAGGATGCGGTCAAAGTTATTAAGTCGGGCGACAGGGTTCATTTAAGTAGTGTTGCAGTCACTCCACACCGTTTAATCAAGGCAATGGTGGAACGCGGTCGTGCCGGGGAACTTTATGATGTAAAAATTCAGCATCTCCATATCGAAGGGGCCATAGAGTATGCCAATCCCGAATTTGAAGGAATATTTGATTGTCAGCAATTCTTTGTTGGCGCCAATCTGCGCAAGCAAACTCAGGCCGGATATGCCGATTATATCCCGGTTTTTCTGAGTGAAACTCAAAAATTAATCCGTGAAGGGTATTTGAAAGTTAATATTGCATTGATTATGGTTTCATTACCGGACAAACATGGCTATGTTTCTCTTGGAACTTCTGTCGATGCAACCCTTGCAGCAATCGAATGTGCCGATACGGTGATTGCCCTTGTAAACCCCAATGTACCTAGGGCCTGGGGAGATGCAATGATCCGTCTTGATCAGATCGATATTTTTGTGGAAGATGATGCCCCGCTTTATGCACATAAACTCGAGCCTTTGTCAGAAATGGACATTGCCATTGGTAAAAATGCCGCTTCCCTGATTGAAGATGGCGCTTGTTTACAGATGGGGATCGGCGGTATTCCAAATGCTGTTCTTTCTCAATTAGGCAATCATAAAAATCTGGGAGTTCATACCGAAATGTTTGCCGACGGTATTCTTCCCCTTGTTGAAAAAGGGGTGGTTACAGGAAGCATGAAAAGTATTGACAAAGGAAAGATGGTTGCATCGTTCCTGATGGGATCAAAAGAATTGTATGATTTTGTTGACGATAACCCATTGGTTGCCATGATGGATGTTGGTCATACCAATAATGTTGCGGTTATCCGTAAGCTCGACAGAGTCACAGCGATCAATTCTGCGCTGGCAATCGATTTGACCGGGCAGGTTTGTGCCGATTCTATCG
>JAHEYS010000376.1 GCA_023251475.1 Prolixibacteraceae bacterium | reverse complement strand
TAATGCGGTTTCGATGTTATTGGCCGGAACCGTGATATAATAATTTGTTATATCGTTGGTTGTAAAGGCATTATTTGTGCCGCCGGCGTTTTGAACCGGAGTGTCAAAATCGGGAACATCCCTGGATCCGCAGAAGGTAAGATGTTCGAAAAGGTGGGCAAAGCCGGTCCTTTCGGGATCTTCATGTTTGGCTCCGACATTATAGCAGACATTTACAGCTACAAAAGGGGTGGAGTTATCGGTATGAACAATTACGCGCAGCCCGTTTGTAAGTATCGTTTTTTCAAAATGGATCATTCGAAATCGAATTTGTTTGATGTGGTTTTAAATTCTGACAATGCAATATGATATTCTCCGAGGAGATTTTTCATGATTTGATCAACCGGAAGAACATGGTCAATCAGCGCGGCAACCTGACCTATTTCAAGTTCACCCTCCTCCAGATCTCCTTCGAAAATTCCTTTTTTTGCACGTCCCCTACCGAGTAATTTTTGAAGTTCTTCATTCGTGGCCCCCTTGTTTTCTGCCTCTTTTATCAGATTGAAAAATTTATTTCTGAGCAGACGTACCGGAGTTAAATTTTTGATCGATAACAGGGTGTCACCTTCTAGGGAATTAACCACATAGTTTTTGAAGTTGTCGTGTGCCGAGGACTCCTCCGAAATGGCAAACCTTGAACCAATCTGCACCCCGTCAGCTCCCAGGACCATGGTTGCCAGCATCGCTCTTCCTGTTGCAATTCCTCCTGCGCTGATCAGTGGCAGTGAGGTTGCCTTGCGAACCAGCGGGAGCAGTGCCAATGTGGTGGTCTCTTCCCGACCGTTATGTCCGCCGGCTTCAAATCCTTCCGCAACGATTGCATCAACACCTGCCTCTTCGCTTTTGGAGGCAAAGCGTGCGGAAGAGACAACATGTGCAACAAGTATTCCGTGATCGTGCAGCTTTGATGTCCACTTTTGAGGCGATCCGGCAGAGGTGAATACTATTTTAATCTGCTCATCGATGATAATATCGATCAGACGTTCAATTTCAGGGTAAAGCAGCGGAAGATTAACGCCAAAGGGTTTATTGGTCGCAAGTTTTGTCTTGACAATGTGCTCACGGAGCATTTCCGGATGCATCGAACCTGCCCCTAACAATCCCAATCCGCCGTAATTACTCACAGCGGAGGCTAAACGCCAACCGGAACACCAAACCATCCCAGCCTGTATAATGGGATAACTTATCCCAAATAATTTACAAATTCTGTTTTCCGACATTTTTAGTTGACATCATTTATTTGAACAGAGAAGCGGCTGGCTGCCGGCAACTGGCAAATTTCAATTGCCAAAGATAAGCATTATGATTTTGGAAATTTTATTTATAATTTTAGGGATTGTAAATGTGGTATAACCAATAAATATCAAAATGGCAGAAGAGGATAAAAACAAGGAGCAACAACCGGGAAATCCAGTTTCCGACAAGGTTAATGAGTTGATCGAAAAGGGCAAAGTACTGGCAGATAAGGCTGAAGATTTTATCGAAGAAAAAGCAGGGAAGGTTAAAAACAGTGAGACTTTTGGAAAACTGTCGGACCTGTTTGATAAGGTTGAGGATTTTATTGAGGAGAAGTCTCAACAAATCAAGAGTGGCGAGATGGAGGCAAAAATCGGGGCTTTCAAATCCAAAACTGAGGATCAGGCAGATGAGTTATTGAGGAGGGCTAAGGAGGCAGGGCTGAAAATTGGTGACTCTGTTGATCAGACGATTGATATTTTAAAAGGGAAAAAAGAGCGTCCCGGTAATCAGAACGGAGGAGGGATCTGAAAATCAGAGGGGAGAAGAATGAAAAAATTAAAGAATTAGTGACGCATGATGGTGCGGCTGTTTTTGCATAAACATAAAAAACCTGCCGGAAAATCCGGCAGGTTTTAAGAATTTACAGCAACCGCAGAATACGGTTATTTGTGATCAACTGAGTACATGTGAGCAATCAGGTCAACAACTTTTGTTGAATAACCCCACTCATTGTCATACCAGGAAACAACTTTTACGAAATGATCGTTTAAGCCGATACCTGCCCCTGCATCGAAGATGGATGTGCGTGGATCGGTAAGAAAATCGGTTGAAACAACCTGATCTTCAGTATAACCAAGAATCCCTTTTAATTCGCCTTCTGCGGCTGCTTTCATCGCTGCGCAGATTGCTGCATAAGGAGCCGGTTTTTCCAGACGGACGGTAAGATCAACAACTGAAACGTCGGGAGTTGGCACGCGGAAAGCCATACCGGTCAGTTTACCGTTCAATTCAGGAATCACTTTACCAACAGCTTTTGCTGCTCCGGTTGAAGAGGGGATAATATTTTGAGCGGCGCCACGGCCACCACGCCAGTCTTTTGCTGAGGGAGCATCAACTGTTTTCTGTGTTGCAGTTGTTGCATGAACAGTGGTCATCAGACCTTCGATAATTCCAAAATTATCGTTGAGTACCTTTGCAACAGGAGCAAGACAGTTAGTCGTGCAGGAAGCATTTGATACAAAGTTCATATCAGAGGTGTACTTCAGGTTGTTGACACCCATCACAAACATTGGGGTATCGTCTTTTGAAGGGGCTGACATAATCACCTTCTTTGCACCAGCATCGATATGTGCCTGACATTTTGACTTTTCAAGGAAAAGACCTGTAGATTCAACCACATATTCAGCGCCTACTTCACCCCATTTAAGGTCTGCAGGATTCCGCTCAGCAGTAACACGGATTTTTTTACCGTTAACTACCAGTGAACCGTTTTCAACTGCAACCGTTCCGGAGAAACGACCGTGAGTTGAATCGTATTTGAGCATATAGGCCATATAATCAACGTCAATAAGGTCGTTGATGCCAACAACTTCAACATCACTTCTGTCGACAGCTGCTCTGAATACCAGTCGGCCAATACGACCGAAACCGTTAATACCAATTTTAATTTTAGACATAATTTATTCGTTTTGAGAATTATAGAATGAATCGAACCTTCTTCAAATTTCACCGCAAAAGTAACAATTAATATTTGATTTTTTCAAAAAAAGAACCACTGAATAGATGGTTCTTTACAAATTGTTAACTTAGGATTTAATTTTGAAGGACGATTGATTTAGCGCTTATACCAGGTGGTATTCTTTTTGGCTTTCGGAGGTTGAAAACCGCAGTTGCACGACTTACATCTGACCACCATCAGAAGTGTCAGTAAAAGGATAACAGGAATAATCAATTTCGTTCTCATCATGCAAAATTAATAATGGTTTACCCATTTCAAAATGATTAACCGATTGAGAAAATGGTTTTCTATCTTTGCAGTGTCAAAATAATTAAAAATGATTGATCACTTATTGACCCACCGGACCATCCGGAAATATACGGTTGACCCGGTTGATGATGCGCTCTTACAAAAAATTCTTTATGCCGGATGCAGGGCTGCAACAACCGGTAATATGCAGTTGTATAGTATTATCGTCACCAGGGATGAGGAGGCTAAAAAGCGTCTGGCGACTTGCCATTTTAACCAGCCAATGGTGGTGAATGCCCCTTTGGTACTCACATTTTGCGCCGATTTTAACAGGTTCAGTAAATGGTGCAAGCTCCGTGACGCGGAACCGGGTTATGATAATTTCCTCTCTTTTGTTACCGCAGCAATAGATGCCCTGCTCGTTGCTCAAAACGTCACCATTGCGGCTGAAAGCTCCGGACTAGGTTGCTGTTATCTGGGGACTACCACCTATCTTGCTCAGAAAATCATCGACATTCTGAAATTACCTGTTGGTGTTGTGCCAATTACAACTCTGACCATTGGATGGCCGGATGAAATGCCGGATCAGCCCGACCGGTTACCCCTTGAAGCAGTTATTCATGAAGAGTTTTACCATGATTATTCTGATAATGATATCATTGGCACTTACAGAGAAAAGGAGGAACGTTCTGACAGCAGAAAATTTACTGAGGAGAACAATAAGAAAACCCTTGCACAGGTATTCACCGATATCCGATATAAGAAAGTTGACAATATATTGTTTTCGAATATGCTCCTTGAAGTTCTAAAAGGGCAGGGTTTTATGAATCAGTAATTATTTGTTTCATAAAAATTGAGACAAACAAAAATCAGGAGATTGTTATGAAGATAAAATATGAAATTGCACCTGAGTTCAGGGAACTGGAGTCGTGGATCAGCCAGTTACCGATCAATTTTTCCCATTCAGGCGAAACCATATTTAAGTCACGAAATGAGGTAAAAGTTTTCACCGTGGGTGATTACAGGATAAATGTCAAAGCCTTTAAGATTCCCAACCTGGTGAACCGTTTTGTCTATGTCTATTTCAGGGGTTCCAAAGCTTCCCGTTCGTATAATTATGCAAGGAAGTTTCTTGGTCTTGGCATTGCAACACCCAAGGCAATCGGATATGTTGATTGCGTGAATCGGGGATTACTCCGAGAGAGTTATTATGCATCAATTCATTACGACTATGAATTTACCCTTCGCGAAGTTTTGAATTACCAGGTTACAGATCACGACACCATTTTACGGGAGTGGGTACGGTTTACTTATGAAAAGTTACATTTAAATAATATTTTCCATCTTGACTATTCCCCCGGCAATACACTGATTTGCAGAAAGGGAAACGAAATTGATTTTCAGATCGTTGATCTTAACAGGATGAGATTTGGTCCCATCAGTTTTGAAGGGGGATTGTGCAACTTCCGACAGCTGGATACCGACAGGCAAACACTTGAATTACTGGCTGCCGAATATGCCTCGCTATGTCATAAGGATGCCGGAAGGGCGATTAAAATACTTATTGCCTATGACCGGAAAAACAAGGCAACGCGCCACAGGCATTCAAAATTAAAAAGGTTGATCAGTTCCGTTTTCAGATTCGGTCGCGACGAATGAAGATTTTCCTGAGATAATACAGCACCGGATTTTTATATTTGAGTTGTTTCCATGGCCTGCTGCTGTGTGGAATATGTACAACCGGCAGGTTTTTAACCACATAATTACTGAAGCCCAGTTGTCGCGATTTTCTTGAAAGGAATACATCAAACCAATCCAGGCTCCCGGGTAGCTGATTGAAATCAAATTTCTCAAGCATTCTAAGTGATAGTACTGTACAACAGAAACTTAAACTCCTGGCTGACGCAAATACGTCCGGTTTGCCGATGGCTGTTGCGTAGGTATAGGGAAAATTAACCGCTCCGTTTTCATCTACGGTAACTGAGCCAACCAGGCCTGCATCTGTAAGCTCATTGGCCAGTTTATTAAGTTCGAGTACTGTTTCATACCTTGCAAATACATCCGATTCGACGATGATAAGATTGGAGCTATTCTCAAGGGCAATTTTCTGTGCAAGGATCAGCGTTGTTCTGTAATTGGGGGATAATTTATTGGTATGTTTTTCAAGTCCAACAACTTTGTACCCATATTGTATTTCATGCTCCTCAAGCCAGCGTCTGGTATCTTTTGAACTGTAATCATCAAAGATAAAGTAGGGGATCTCCTGATTGACAGATCTCAATGAACAAATCACTTCAATGGTAGTTTTTAATGAATCTTTGACCGGGGTGATTAGGATTGGATTTTTCACAAATTAGGATTGGATTTCAACTTTTAGGTTTTCAGCGGGTCAGACAATTTTTTGCTCCTTAACCTTAAACAGATTGAATAGCATTAGTTTATCATAGACATCCATGGGCTTGACCATCTCCATGCACCTGGGAGTTGCATAGATACACGGTTTATTCCCATAGACCGAACATGGTCGGCATTTCAGCGAGGATGCC
>JAHEYS010000124.1 GCA_023251475.1 Prolixibacteraceae bacterium | reverse complement strand
TTTGTCATTTTCGAAACAGAATTTTTAATGGCGGCCTGGTTTGCAAAAAGTGTGGCAACTCCATTAAATACCGGATCACTGTACACTTTTGTAAATGCCGTAATTGCAAAAACACCAGGATGTTCAATTACCTCAAATGGTTGGGGAATAATCGCGATTCTGCTGTTCGTTTGTGCCGGGGCAGGAATGAAAACTGACGTCCAGACCAGCAGTATCAAAGCATGTTTCAATTTACTCATTATTGATTTTATCTTTTTTAAAAAGTCTTGTAAACGAGACTTAATTATTCTACAGGGTTAGTTTGGTTTAAAATTGGTGATTTGATAGCCTATTTCCTCATCTGCAATTTGTTGGTTAAAATCGAAATAAACATTTTGAGGATATCCATAGGTTGAATTGTATTCAATCGTATTTCTAAAAGGATTTTTGGCAATACTTGTTTTAACAAATTCGAATAGTTGATTTATTGTCATTAACTCTCCTGTTAATGCGGGGTTATAAGGGAGGTTATTTACAGTAACTATTTTATCATTCACAACCTTTATGATATGAGGTCCGGTTCGTTCCACCGGGCAAAAACACATTATGCTTAGGGTGAATTCATAATTTACAGTCTTAGAACTTTGCCATTTTGACTCATTTAAGGATAATTTATCCTCATCAATCGATTTGGAACACGAAAACAGGATTAATATCAAAAGTGTTAAGTATCTCATTGCAGTTCAAAATTATTTAACCGAAACAGAAAATGAATTTGATTTTCCAAAATTATCAATAACAACTATAAAATAGTTGATTCAGATTTTTTTTCTACCAGTTTACTGAATACTTTTGGTAATCTGTTAATTTGCTGAATATGTTAAGGATCCAATTTAAATACTCAATCAGTTTTGTCATTTTTTTGGGCTCTCTTTTTAGTGAAGGGCAGTGCTTCAGTCAGATTGTTCAAAATGAGCGTAATCCCTATCCTCTAGGAATTACTCATACCGTGAAGGATTATGAGAGCCAGGTAGGCGGGAACCGGGATATGCAAATGACCAATCTTGCAACGAAGGTTCCGGATTTGGTATTGGATATCCGATATGCTACGACCAACAACTTTACGGGTAAAGTAATCTATGCTTCATTTTGGATTTAAACCGATCTCAACCGAATGGTGGCATTTCGACTTTACGGGATGGAAAAAATATCCGTTGATGGATTTGTCTTTTGAGGAGCTCGATTTGGTTCGGTAAAAATGGAGGATATCCAACATGTAACTCCTTTTCCGATCTGACAATTGTTGGAGAGCCATTGACCAACTTTTTTTCATCCTGCAACGTGTGGATAACCAAACGAGAACATGATTGCTCTCCAGCAAAAGTGTGGATAACCAAACGTGATCCAATCAACTATCTGACAAACGTTGGGCTTTGTTGTTATTTAAAATCAGGATTGACTATAACATCTTTCCGGCATAATCTCTTTCCGAACTATACAAATTATTCTTTCCTGCATACCAGAACAAATTTAAGATGATATTTTTTGCGAATTCCCATTTGAACAAAGTTATTGAATTTTACTGAATCATCGAATTGCAAATTCCATATCTGAAAGGCGCGGATTGCAATTCCGCACCATCTGGGTTTTTCAAGCATCATTGCTATCATTGGAAAAGTGGGAAATCTGCACCATCTACTGCAAGTTTTTAGACATTTTCCGAAAAGCAGGGTTCCCCTGCCCAAAGTGTCTCTTCGATCAGGCTCAGCGTATCGTGCCGGAATCTTGTATCGCCTGAATGAGCTTTGTTATATGCAAGTCATTTTTCTTTAACTGATCATAATAATCCGGTGAGTCATCTCCTGCTTCATGTTCAACACCAAATGGTTTATTGAAGCATACAAACAAGACATTCGGTTTTACATCTAATTCGTCTTAATTGTTATTTTGGTGAGTGAGCCATTTTACTCATGGCTCGTTTCACTTAAAACGAAACAATACACATTTCCTGAAAAATCGGCAACAAACAGTGCATTCCCCGAGACACATACCGTACTTAGCACTGGAGCCCCCAGTTCTATTTTTTGAATAGTTGCCCCGATATTAGTATCAACAACATAGAGAAACCCGTCTGACGCGCCAAATAAGATCAGATTTCCCACGGCAATTGGCGAGGCTTCGACCGATGCTGAAAAGGGCTTCGAATAAGGTGAGGTATAAATTAAAGATGCCCCTGTTTTTACTGTCCACAACTCTTTCATCGTATTCCTGTCGAAGGTTACCAATCCGTCGTTTGAGGTACCCAGAACGATTGTTTTATCAGTTACAAGAGGAGCCGAAGCTGTTTGTATTTCGTAAGGAACAGGCAGCACCTTGTAAATTTTACCTGAAGACGGGTTCATTTTTACCAGCACGTTCAGTCCTGTAACAAAAAGGGTGTCATCTGCTAATACCGCCGTGCTGCCCCTGAATCGAACACCATCAGCACTGTATTCCCATTTCTTCTTTCCGGTTGCCAAATCGTGCCCAAACAACGCTTTCCAGTCGGAGCCGGTAACCAGAGTATTTCCGGTAACCGTATGGGTTAAAGGAGTTCCTTCGCCTCCACTCCATGCGGTATTTTTCCAGACGGTAGTCCCATCGGATGTTTTCAACGCCGACAAATAATTGCCGAAACCGGTATAAAAAACTCCCTGATCGATTACGTTTCCTGCAACATATGAGCCTACATTGTCACGTCCCAGTTCCTTTTTCCAGATCAATTGGCCGTTACCGGTATCGAGCGCATAGGCAATACCCTCCTCATCGGTAGCCAACACTTTGCCGTCATCCAGACAGATGTTATTTTTTATGGAACTTTGCGTTTTATATTTCCAGCGTAAATCGCCTGTTTTAGCGTCGAAAGCGGCAACGTGATTTTTTTCGTGTGCAAATTCGTCGATGGTTCCGATGAACACTTTGCCATTTGCATATACAGGACTGCACATCCAGATGTTTGATCCGGCATTTTGCACCCAGGCCAGCTGTAATCCGCTGTAGTTTTTATTATTAGGGTGTGCACGGTGCTGTGGATTCCCCAATAGATTCACCCATGGGGCATCGTTGGTTATTTTAGGTTGAAAACCGGAATAGACAAAACATCTCACAGTTGAAACCCGATCTCCGTTTTTCAGGATTACCCTGAGCTTAATGGTATATGCAATACCTTTTTTTAGTTTCTGTGCCGGATAAGTACCTTTCCATGCCCAATCGGTTTCGGGGTTAAGCGAAACCCATTCGTTATCCCCATTCAGTTGAAATTCGATATTTTTTGCAGGGGAACTGGTTGAATAAAAGCTCACTGCAACCACAAGAAGGTTGTTCTTGTCAATAAAGCACGCTGTTCCGTTTGGGCTTACTACCGCCATGTGTTTCTCCAGGAAATTGTAACGGGGTTGAATCGTAAGCTTTCCTGATCTGGTCATTTCGTAAACAACAAAATTGGATGATGAATGATCGATTCCCCCTTTATCGGGAGGCGAAGCACATACCGAAACAATTCCGGTATTACCATGTTTTTTCATGTAATTGATATGCCAGTGCCCGTAAATCCATGCTTTCAGGTTGTGCTCATTCAGGTTAATCTGCTCCGTATCGCTGATTCCATAGATAAAACTGTCATTTAAGGTCAGCAGGTCGTGGTTGAAAACAATGAGATTTTTTGTCGGGTCGACCTGTGCCAGATCGTTCTTCATCCAACGGTAAACATCCGCTTTTTTATACGAAGGTGAACGATCTCCACCAGCCATTGGTGTCACAATATAATGTGTATTTCCGGCATCGAACGAGTAATATACAGGCCCAAAATTCTGTTCGAACAGCTGTTCGCCATAATCGCCTTTTACAAGGTCGTGATTGCCAATGCAATAAAATACAGGAACCCCAAGGTTTTCAGACCTCACATTTTTGCCGTGAAAATTCAGTCCTTTTTCGTAACAAATGTCGCCTGTATGAATAATGAAACTAACCTCCTGATTGGCTGCGTATTCCCTGACCGGTTGTATCCAACCGTTATCTTCATAGGTTTCGGTATCGGTTATCTGGATAAAGCGCGTCTCTTTTTTGGCTGAAACAGGAAAAGGGAGCAGCCCAAAATCGTACGACGAAACGTCAGGAGCGACTTTGAGGTAATGCCGCCGGGTCGTTTTGTAACCCGAAGGTACTGTAAGGTAGATAAATCGTGTTTGGGGAGTTCCTGGCAAAGAAAAATATCCTTTATTATCGGTACGTACTACGTTTAATCCGTCAGAGACAGCTATGCCGTTGATTCCATTCTCTCCGTGGTCTAAACGCCCGTTCCGGTTTGTGTCAGAATATATTTGGCCGTGATATTCAGTAGAGTGGGCAAAAAATCCCAGGAGCAGGAGTAGGATTGTGGTGTATGATTTCAAAATCATTTGATTCGGTTATGTTGATTTATTTATCGTTTAAAAGAAAGGTTGCTGGTTTGACCAAAATCAGGTTCATCGTAATCTTATGAATGAATTATTTCTTTAAGGACAGGTTTCGATCGCTGATAAAAGGTACATTCGGATTATTTTCCGGACCCTTGGGATAATTCAATTCAACGGGCGTCGGACCGACAAACTCACTCTTCCGTCCTTCAATACGGATTGATTTTGAATCAATCTCTACAAATGCAAACAGCGGTTCGCGGTAGGGTGCTGTGTATTTAATCCAAGGAAACTTTTCATCTATCTCGTTGCTGTACCGGATGGTCTGGTACTGATTGCCCAACCATTCGTACGACATGCTGTTGATTTGAATATAATATATGCCATTGATTGATGTCGCATAATCGGTATGGTGGTGACCACTAAAGCAGGCAATAATCTTTTTGTAGCCGAATGCCTTGTTTTCATCCTCGAGTAACTTTCGGATCTCAGATTGGTTTTCAATGCCGGAATCGGCATTCTCAAAACTTTGATGAGAAAAGATAATACATGGAGAATTTGCCGTTCTTAATTCATTTTTCAACCATTCCTTTTGCTCATTTCCAATAAACCGGGCATACCCGGGAGCTTTGTCGGAAGAAGGGTTTTTATCATTGCCATCCAGAACTATAAAGTGAAACCCATTTTTCACGAACGAATAATATTTTGCCGGAGATTCCCAGAATTCAATAACCCTCTCTCTTGTAAAACCACCATCCATATCATGATTCCCAATTACATGGTATTTGTAACCCGGGTAATTATTCCAGATCGACAAAAATTCACGGTTGGTATCGTAGGGTCGGCAAAAGTCGCCCATTTGAATAATAAAATCCAGTTTCCGTTTTGATGCCTCAGTGATGAAAACATTTATTCTCGAATCGGCATCATACATAATATCTTTATGCACGTCGGCACAGACACCAAAACGCAAAGCTTGTTTGTGTGATTTGGCGTTCGCTTCCAAACTAATTGGAAGTATCAGTAATCCACATCCCTTTGCCAGCTCTTTTACAAATTGCCTTCGTTCCATTATTTTAAATTTAAAGGAGTATCTAAAGAATTGTTTTTGAATACCATATCATTCTATGCCGGATTAAATCACTTTTGGTGTTTCAGATGGATAGTTTTGGCAGCATAGATAATCTTTCCTGGCAAATCAGTTTCATCTTTGGTTGTCTGGTTAACTGAGGTCAAATTCGTGTTGGCGATATCCGGATTGGAACAGGTCCATTTAACGGTGTCGGAGAACGAATAATCACCTTTGACCCAATTCCATGATGTATCGGAGCTTTTCAAATAAAGATCCGGACCACTCAAGCCGCTAACTGGCATGTGAGGCATTGCATATGCATCTGATAACCTGTATCTCACGGAAATCTTTTTTGCATCCGATTAAACAAAGCCCTGCAAAAAACGCAAGGCTTTGTATTAATCAAAAAATTGCACTTAAACCTATATATTGCCAAAGATTCGAAGATTTATCAGCTACTGAGTTATTTTCAATGACCAGTCTTTATAGACTTTATCGGCTGAATAAATTCGGTATTTGAAATCCAGTTTCGAATAATCACTCACTACACCGGGAACAGGCGCTCCATTCAGCGGTTCAATCCTGACACCATTGTAATAAATATAGCAAGCAGCCTTTGTCAGGTCAACACCTGTTTTCACCTTGGTTGTTACTGTCAACGTGTTGACATCAACCGTAGTGCTGAGTGTAATGCTCTCTGATTTTGCTCCCTGCACACTTCCTTCGGCCAGGGTAACACTTCCCAGTGTCCACTGGAACAGAACAATGCCACCTGAAGTTATATCGGCGTGTGTTCCCCATTGCCCTTCATCGAGTTCTATCCGCTGGCCGCACGAAAATGCCAGAACTGAAATTACAATTAGTATAAATATTTTTTTCATGATGTTATATTTTTTTAAAAGATTAATTCCAATTTGGATTCTGGATCAAGTCAACACCACCTTTTTCTTTGTAGAGAATTATCTGGGCTTTAGGTATTGCATTCAGATAATCTCTGTTTGCCTTAAAATCGAAACCTGTACCACCTTCGAGGAAATCGGATCGAAAACCAATTGGTAAAAGATATCCTTTTGAGTCGACCTTGATGTCAGCTGCAACAAGTTTGTAGCCGGCAGCTTTCCCATCAACGGAATTCGCATAATCAAGGAATTGCTGAGCTTTCGCCCCCTGGGGAACCCAGCCAATGAGTTTATCCAAAACGGCCCAACGCCTCAAATCATCATATCTCAAGCCTTCGAGTGCCAATTCAACGCGACGTTCACGACGTATTTCGTTGATGATATTGCTTTCATTCATATAGCGTTTCAGGTAATTTCCGCCCCAGCTATTCACAGTTGTCATAACCATATTAGCCATACCAACACGATTTCTGAGTACATTCACTGTTTTGTCAAGGTCGCTCTGTGAAAGGCTTCCCAAAATTGCTTTTGCTTCAGCGTAAGCGAGTAAGGATTCTTCATAGCGCATATAAATAAATCCCTGACCTCCAGGATTTCCGTTATATATCGCATCTTGCGGGGCAACCCCCTTATAGGCAAAATAACCGGTAGTACATCTGTAACTTGAAAGTTTAGTTGTGATTCCGGGAGCTTTAAACAGGTCACCCCGACCGGTAATCTGGCCAACAGTACCCAGTGATGGATGATAAATTGTTTGTCCCAAACGTGGATCCCGTCCATTTACAACATCTTCCAGTAAATTATCCCCTTTATAACTGGTGCTTAATTCAATGGGTGTACCATCAGCCATCAGATAATCATCAATCAGCGTTTTGGTTAAGCCAATTGAGCCGCCACCGGCACCGGTGTAATTCCACCAGCGGTGTCCAATGCCATCACTGGGTAAATAATGCCGGTAGAGTAATACACCAGGTATTGCAGAATAGTTGTCCTGATTAAATAGAGTACGGTAATCTTTCATATAAATAGATTGCCCCAGCTTTGCAATCAGTGCGTCACCGGCAATGATCACATCATTTAAGAAAGCTGTTCCATCCTGATTAGCTACCGTGAATGGTGTACCTGCCTTTTTATGGTAATATTCCCATGATCCTTCAAAAAGCGCCACACGGATTTTAAATGCCAAAGCTGACTCTTTTGTGATCCGCATAGAGACGGCTGCAGGGCCCGAACCTTTCCACTGTAATTTTTCAACAGCGATATCAAGATCATCGATTATCTTACGTGCAAATTCATTTCTTGCCATTCGGGATGTATAAAGCTCTTTCGAACTGGTGGTAAGAACTTTGTCGATATATGGCACACCGCCGTAGTTGGTAAGCAGGCTATAATTTACCCAGGCCCTGAAAAAGTAAGCTTCACCAACAAAATGTTTGCCTCTTACACCACTAAGAATGGCTTCACCGACTTTATCCTTTTGTTCAAGGAAAAAATTCACCTTTCTTATATTATCGTAGAGTCCGTTCCAGGTACTGCTTGTCTGTGGTGCATCTCCACTTAGTCGCCACAGATTGCTGTGAAGTATGGTGGAACCCGAATCGTCCCCAATAATATTGTCAGACCCGTTTTCCCAATCGTATTTGGGCGCATAAGCGGTATAGGCGGGAAGAATATCATACAAACCATTTACATAGTTTTCCAGATCTTTATCGGTTGTCCAAAAAGCTTCATTTGAGATAGCATCCAATGGGTACCTTTCCAAAAATTTCTCATTACAACTACTCATAATTGTAGCAAAAACGAGCAATATCCGTAGTTTAAAAATATACTTACACATTTTCGTCAATTTTTAAAGTTAAAAAGTCAAATTAAGTCCCAGCGAAAAAGTTCGTTGAGGAGGATAAGTACGTCCGCCGGAATTTCGAACCAGCAAGGGGTCGATTTTTACATGCGATTTATTAATCAGCATACCCACATTTTCGACCGTTGAATAAACCCTGAGGTTTTGGATGGATAATTTTCCCAGAAAATGACTTGGTATATTATATCCCAACTGTAAAGTTTTAAATCGCAGATAGGCACCATTTGTAATATAACGGCTGTCCGTAAGGTACTTACTGCCAAATTCACTTGACATATATGGACGGGGGAAAAAGCCATTGGTGTTATCTGCCCGCCAATAATCCAGACTATTTTTGTTGAATGTAGACCAAAATATGCCATCTGAGGTTATTCCCTGGTAATACATCCCCGAAAACCACAAATCCTGCTTGCCAACACCCTCAAAATTTACGCGCAGGTCAAAACCATTCCAGTCGGCGGAAAGGCCAAGGCCATAGGTATAACGGGGTGACGAATTTCCCAAACGTTTCAGGTCGCCCATATTGTACCAGGCTGAAGTTCCGCTGTCAACCATCCCATTTCCGTCCAGATCTTTGTAAATCATATCCCCCGGGTACCAATAGCTATTGTATAAGCGATGAAGTGACGTATTATTGTTGACGAAATCACTACTATTTTGGGCTAGCCTATCTACTTCGTAACCATAGATATCGCCAAACCGTTGTCCCTTGGTCCATATTCCGCTTCGGTTTCCTGTTCGATTTTCATAATCAACTACATAGCCAATATAATCGGAAACAACAAATCGGGCCGCCCAGTTGACTGTCTTGTTGTCCAACTTAAAATGATCCTGCCAGCCAAGCGATAACTCCCATCCTCTGGTTTCTGTAACCGCATTGTTTCTCACAGGCGGTGTAGCTCCGAGTACCTCAGGTAATTCTTCTGCCTGACCAAACTGATCGAATATGGTGCGTTGATACCAATCGTATGTTACAGTTAGCCTGTTACCAAATGCTGCTATATCAACACCAAAGCCAAGTACCTGCGGTTTCTCCCAGGTAATATCCGGACTTACCAGCCCCGGCATACTCACTGCGGGTACGCGGGTTCCACCAATCACATTACCGGTTTTGGCAGTAATTGTCATCGATGGAATATAGGCATAGGTACCGACGTTTTGTGTCCCGTTGCCAAGGTTTCCATAGCTTCCCCGCACCTTCAACAGGTTAATCTTATCGAATTTCCAGAAATCTTCTTTCGCTATGTTATAGGCTGCAGAGATTGATGGGAAAAAAGCCCACCTTGTAGCTGTCGGGAAACGTGATGATGCATCATAACGGCCATTAAATTCAAACAGGTACTTCTCCAGGTAGTTGTATTTGAGACGGCCAAAGTAACCGCGAGTCGCCCATTGCGATAAACCATCACTAACACTGGGTGTTGCTCCAATGGCTGTATTTATCGATATGATATCTTCTGTGATTAAATCTGTTTTGTAACCATACAGCATCGTATAATTTTTCACCTCCTCCTGATAACCGGCCAGAAAAGTAAAGTTATGTTTCTTAATGCTAAGATCATAGTTTGCATAGACTTCCGACTGATGATAAGTATCTTTATTATAGCGTTTAGCCAGATTATTCGGATAGTTTGCATAAGCCCACTGGTAATACCAGTACTTGCCATTTTCATCGGTATAATCAGTGATTGCTGTAATATGTTTATTTGGCCTGTAATAATCTTGTGAATGTACATTCCAGGTATAAGATCCGTTTATTCGTAATCCTTTTATTGGTGTAAGTTCAAGCGAACCCGTAGTCCAGAAATCATCATTGTTGTCGAGTGTATTACCTGTATCCAATAATCGTTTAATGGGATTATTATACGGCATATTCCCGTCGGGATTGTAAAAAGGTACAGTTGGCCAAACCCGGCCTCCCAATTGCTCAGTGTAGGAGTAGTCGCCATCAATATAATTGGGCCGGTTACTCATCTGTCTGGAATATCTGTTATTTAATGACAGCGTCATCCAATCATTTACCTTCGAGGTCAATTTTATTGTTGTGTTATAGCGGTTATATTTGTCAGTGAGCATTTTATTCATGACACCCTGATCCTGGTTCCATCCCATACTTGCGTAATAGTTTAACTTACTCCCCGGCAGGCCGCCGCTAAAACTAACCGTGTGTTTTTGGTTGACCTGCCAACGTCTGTAACCTTCTTTTTGCCAATCGGTATTGCCAAACTGATATTTGTCCCAGGCACCCCATCTTCCATTGCCAATATCAATTGCTGCGCTTATCGTACTGGTACCATCAAGGTAAGCCTGCATTTTGGCAAGTGTTTCGTCACTGTAATACGGAGCCATTCGTGCATTCACATACGAATCGTTCAATGCGTGGGCAAATTCAATTGAATTGGCCCCTTTCGGCAAACCAATAACCTCCGAAAATGCCACATTGGAGGAGACGTTAATGTTCATTTTACCTGATTTTCCCGATTTGGTTGTAATTAATATTACGCCATAAGGGGCACGTGAACCGTAGATAGCTGATGATGCAGCATCCTTCAACACCGAGATCGATTCTACATCTTCCGGATTAATTTGACTTATATCCTGTGCTGTGCCATCAACCAGAACCAACGGACTTGCCATAGACGGATTTCCGCTTGCATCAAGACCTGTAAATCCGCGAATATTAAATTTGGCAGTTGCATCAGGTGCTCCCGAAGTTTCTGTCACATTCAGGTTTGGAATAATTCCTTTCAACCCTTGTCCAATGTCTTTTATAGGACGGTTGGCCAATTCTTTTGAGGAAACCTGGTCAACTGCACCTGTGAGATTGGCCTTTTTTTCGACCCCATAACCTACAACAACAACTTCGTCAAATCCAATTGTCTCTTCTTCGAGTGTTACATTGATAATTTCTTTTCCGCCTACTGCCACCTCCTTTGTTTTCATCCCCACAAAGGAGAATTGCAAAGTGGCATTTTCTAAGACTTTGTTGAGTAAATAATTACCATAGATATCCGTAGTCACACCTATTGTGGTCCCTTTCACTACGACTGAGACCCCCGGAATCGGTTGTCCGGATGAATCTGTGACCTTACCTGAAATATTCTTTCCCGCTTGCTGTGCATTGCTCTTAAGCATCAGCATAATATTGGTCCCCTCCATCGCGTAAACAATATCTGTTTTATCAAACAGGTTTGTTAAAACTTCAGCGACCGCCTCCTGATCAGCATCGACCGATACTTCGCGGGTAAGGTCAATTTCATTCTTACTGTAGACAAACAGGTAATCTGTTTGATTTTCAATGGCATCGATCACCTTCGCCACTGTTGCATTTTTAAGATTAATGGAAACTTTTGCAACCTGCGAACTGCCCGGAGTTGCAAATACTCCGGAGGCAAGTATAAAAAGCAGAAGGATTGTGATTCTCATCTTTCGAATGATTTGTTTAGTTGAGACATTAGTTTCTCTGAACAAATTAAATTTCATACATTTGTTTTTTATTGGTTATTACTTGATTTTTTAAGAGGGATCGGGTTTTGACCGCCAGCCGGAAAATGTTGACGCATTGTCCGGCTTTTTTTTAATCGCAAATCTTTAATTCATAGGCAATTGGGTGTTAATTAGACATTGGTTTGTTATTCAATCGTAATAATATTAAGTTTATCGTCAATTCTAAATTTGAATTGATTACTCAACTGAAGCACTTTAAGAATGTGCTCTACACCATCCTTCGTACGGAATTTTCCCGTATAACGGTTCTTTAATATCCTGTTGTTATTCATATTGATCTTCAGATCGAAGTAAAGCTCCAGCTTTGTAACCATCTCAGGAAAAGACTCGTCATCAAAACTGATCAGTCCCTCTTTCCATAGAAAATGGTTGTAATTGACAATGGGGGCCCTTACCAAACGGTCATTTTTAAGATAAATCCGTTCGTTAGGTGCAATCATCACTCCCTTAGCTCCACCTGGATTGAGCAATTCAACTGATCCTTCAAGGAGTGAAGTCTCAAATATTGGTTTCCCTGAATAAGCCATCAGATTAAACTGCGTCCCCCAGACTTTTACATCATATTTTTGAGTCTTTACGATAAAGGGGTGCTTCTTATCGGTTGTCACCGCAAAATACCCTTCACCATCAAGAGTAACATTCCGGCTTTTAGCCGAAAAAAAGGTTGGAAAGGTGAACGTTGTTTTGGCATTGAGCCAGACTTTTGTTCCGTCAGCAAGGGTTAACTCGGCACGTTGTCCTGCCGGAACATATATGGTTTGCATCGCAACCGGTTCACTCACTTTCGATGTGGGAAACAAGTAATGGGTCCCAACAAGGGCAACCACAAATATGGCGGCTATTTTCAACGCTTCAACAACCAGCTTTCTGACTTTAAACTCTTTTTTCGCCTGGTTGGTGATTTGTGTTTCTTTAATTTCCTCCTGCCAAAGGGTGATATCGTACAATTTACGAAAAGCAAGAAACTCCCGCATGTTTTCGGGATTGGCATCGAGCCATTGAGCCATGGCCGCCTTTTCTGTTTCGGTGGCATCACCTTTTATATAACGTAATAATAATTCCTGGTTCATATTGTAAGTAGATTTTTGAAAAGGGAACTGGTTGAATCTCCTTTACGGTTATTAAGACGATTCAAAGGATTGAATCACTAGGAGAGAAGTAATGTTTTTTTTCACTACTGTCAGGGGGGAAATTAAAGATTCTTCGCTACGCTATCAAAGACAGCATTCGATTGGCTATTAAAATAAGGAGATTCCTCACTGCGTTACTAATGACAGCATTCTCATGGCTATTTAAAAAGGAGATTCCTCACTGCGTTCGGAATGACACCCCTCTCTTTGAAGTGGGTGTAGGAGCCGGGGCGGCCACGCCGCCCCGGCTCCTACACCCATAAATATAATCCATTGTCATTCCGAATGGAGTGCAACGGAATGAGGAATCTCACTTTCATTCAGCAGCAGAAATTTTCCAATGGTTTAATTTTAATGCTCAATCTTCCAATTTATCAGTGGTTTTTCAGGGTAATTATACGATATTTATTTGGAAGTAAACCCCAGCCAGCTGCCAGTTCCCAGCCGCCACCTGCCAGCCGCTTTTTATCAATTGGATTCCTTTACCTTACAAACAAACAGATAAAAACAGGAAGATAATCTTTTAGCGAAACTCTTAACGTTTTTAGCGCTAAGGCAATATGGTAGTCGACCCCTTTTACCGAGATATTGAAAATTTCGGCAATCTCTTTATTGGATTTATTATCAAAACGGCTCAACATAAAAATATTACGGCTTCTTTCAGGAATGTTGTCAAGGGTTTCCCTGATGATTCGCTCAATCTCGGTTGAAAAGATCTCATTGGGATCGCAGGCCTGCAATACCGAAATACGAATCTCGTGCTCACGCACCAGAAGCTCATTCAACGATATGATAGCCTTACGTGCTACAGATTCATGTTTCAGATGGTCAAGCGAACTGTTCTTTAATATGGTGAACAGGTAGGATTGTAAATGATCAATGGGTTGGAGTTTCATTCGTTCCCATAGTTTGATCAGCGATTCAGATACGATATCCTCTGCAACCTGTTCATCATGCACATATGATTTTACAAAAAGAAAGGATTTTCTGTAATAAGCCGTATAAACAGCGTTAAAACTTTGTATCGAATCGGAGACCATTTTTTTAGTTTAGACCACAAACTTAGGAATTATTCGTTATTTTTTAGGTTTAATATTCAGGCAACTTTTTTTAGGAGTCTGAATTGTTTGTTATCTTTATTAAATAAATTGCTGCAATGGATGGGCGAATAGACATTCCAATTCCTGTCCGGTTTAATCCGTTTAAACATCACAGGAATTATATAATCGGAATCCTTCGGAGTGCATCACCAGAGCTGATCTCCATTCTTTTAGATCCGATATGTCACAATTATATTGATATTTATACAGGGATGCTGACTCCTGAAGAGATAGGTGACGGAATAATTGATATTTTAAAGTCAAGGCAGGTATTTCAGGTAGTTGATTTCACCCCTTGGCTCGGGACACCGAATGGGTACCGACTGATTGCTTTGGAAGATTGTTCAGAATGGATTATCAGAAGAAGTGCTGAAAATGAACGCTATATTCATATACATCCTGCACGGACGGGTCCGTTAACTATCCGTATCAAAGGTTCCACACTGAAAACGGTATTCCTGTTAAATGCCGGCGTTGGCGAAATCGGGGAACCCCCAGCCCTGGAAAAAGTCAACCTGATCAGGAGGCAGATTGGTCTCTCGCCTGTAAAAAGTCTCGACCGGAACAAAGGGATTTTAAAATGTTTGAACCATTTTTTTTCACCATAAAAATGATTCATTTTTATGGTGAAAAAAAGGAACATTTTATTAGTCTATTCCGTATTAGAACCATAACCCTTAACCGGGAGCCTATTCCGGCCTGGCAAAGCATGATGGAATCTGATACAAGTAGCGATGAAATTAATTCCGATAATAGTAATATGCGATTCTGGTTACAAATCTGAAGAGTATCCCGCCTGTTTTTATTGGAAAAATATTAAGTTTGATATCAAAGAAATATCAGACCGCTGGTACCAGGCCCAACCTTCTCCGGATTGGTCGGTTGCCGATTATTTTAAGGTTTATACAGCTACCAACAGAAATTACATCCTCAAACATGAATTAAAAAGTGACCAATGGTATTTAGTCATCCGGTTTGAGCCAAATATTCCTTACTCCTTTAATTAAACCAGGGGATGGCGGGCAGATCTGAGCCTGGTGCTTCAAAACTTCAATATCCTGTCAGTTAGTGACTTTGATCGTAGTTTTTTATTTTATTTACGATTGGTTTTTCAGCCTCCTCGTACATTTCCCGGATAAATTCGTCATTAAAATTCATCGTTCTCTCTTCAAATTTCATGTCATTCAGCCTGTCAAAAAGCCGTTCTTTGGCAACTTTCAGATCTTTGCCATAGATATGAAACGAATCGGCATGCCAGTTTAGCCTGCCAAGTTTAACCGTTTTACCGGTCTTTTCTGCCACACCTGCAGCAATCACCTCTTTATTAAACTGGATAAATCCAAACATATTCATAAAGTTGGCGCCCCACGCATCGTTACTCCGGAAGCGGACATTGCAATTCAGCCAGTAAACACCTGCTTCGTCTTCAAGAATCCGGTACCATAACGATTGAAGGCATGGTGGATCATAGCAATCGTTATCGATATTGGGCATCCAGGTAATCATTTGTGCCTGTCGTGTGAAGGGCTGTTTTGATAATTTATCAATCACCGATTGTACCTGATCAACTTTGAAAGGTCCTGCCTCGTGTGATTTACCCTCAATTAATTCCTTCCACACGCCATAATTCTGCAACCTGCCATGATAGGTATATTCCCACCGTTTATCGCCCTCTACATTCATATTTTTAGTCCAGTGGTCTTTGAATCCTTTTAATTCCATGACATACTCTTTGAGGTCTTCTATTCCTCCGGGGAAAGCCATGTGTATCATCGGATCGGTTTCGGGCTCCTCAATGGTGATATTCATGGTGCAATCCATACTTTCGGGATCCTCCGGTTTATCGTACTGGGTTTTAAAACGGGTACCTTTTTGGTAAACTGCGATGATGGCGGCTTCATAAGCTTCTGCCAAAGTTTTTTCAGCGATGGCGATAACCGGAATGTTTTTCATGAGCTTGAGGTTTATAATGAGTTAATTTATGGCGGAACCAGAGCAATTCCGCTTAATGACAAAGCTATAAAAATTTTGATTCTATTTCAAATTGAATCAAGAGTGAAGTTTTCAAACATAGGTCCAAATACTCCCGGACCGTAATCAAAACTCATTGGGTTGACAGTTGGACGGATATCAAATCCGGGATCGAAATTCATAATGTTTTAGTTGTAAAAGAACTAGGCTGCAACGTAATTGCAATAACTTTGTAGCAGGATATATTTAGGGAGACCTGAATCAGCGTAGCTGCGATATCTTTAATCATACCATTCAAATAAATATCTTTCATTATATTCAATTTCATATCCCATAAATTCAACCTCTCACATATCCTTTTAATGTTCCGCATTTCTGCCCTTCACCTGAACCGAACGGACGTATGGAATAGGCCCCCACTTTGGCAGGAACAATAAATACTTCGGCATAATGAACAACAAAAGGTTCAAATGTATTCGCGGGACTTTCAACAATCACTTCATCGCCTTCAACAAGGCAAATCACATGAACCCCGCCGTTAGTATGATGTTCCACTTTTTTTGTGAACCAATGACGTCTGGTTTCGATAAACTCACGTTCATGTAAACCGGTAGACTCTTCTATCCAGCCATCCCCTTCGGCTACAATTTGAACGTGATTTACCAGGTTTTCTTTCGTCCATTGGGTGGTCCGGTCCCACTGGATCACTTTTTCACCATGTCCGATATTGATGGGTCGTGGTTTTCCATCCATCCCCAAACGGCCCCAATCCCATAATTTAAAGGTAAAGATATAGGGTGTTGCGCTGATTTCGAGCACCATACTGTTTTTTCCGGAGCAATGAACCGTTCCGGCTGGAATCAACACATGATCATGTTTTTTCATTGGCCAGGTCTGGACATGTTTTTCGGCATCGAAAGATTTTCCACCTGCCTGAGCCTCCTCCAGCTCCTTCATCATCAATTCGGGGTTTATATCCTCCCTTAATCCCAGGTAGACAATGGCATCCTCTCCTGTCTCCATCATATAATAACTCTCGTCCTGGGTATAATGCATCCCGAATTTTTCCTGGATATATTCGGTAAGCGGATGAACCTGCAGACTCAGATGGCCGCCATCCATCGTATCCAGGAAGTCGAACCGGATCGGAAATTCGTCGCCAAAACGTCCGTGGACAGGGTCACCCAGTAACTCTTTGGGGTGTCTGAAAACAAGATTTATCGATGGGATTTCAATCACATCGCTGCCAAATTTCAGTAACAGTGAGTTTTCTTCAGGAACACAGTTAAAACACCAGGCATAGTTGGGAACTGAAGGATCAAGATTACAAACCTCTTTCATCCACTGGCCTCCCCACGGCCCCGGATCAAAAAACGGAACGACACTGAACGGACGGTTAACCACCAGATTCATCCCTTCCAGTATTCCCTTCGCTTCAACAAGTTTGGGCTCATTAATTTTGTTGGTGTCAAGCAGAAAATCCATTTTATCAAACAAGGTCTTTTTCAAACGGTCACAAACGCGCCAGTCAACGAAAAAACCTTGTTTGTACAACAACATCCAGTCGGACGTATCGCGGTTTTTTACCCCCAGATTATCGACAAGATGATTTCGCATCCGAAGTTGAATCTCCCATCGGGCCATATCTGCATAGACCAGCAAAGCCTCCCCTAAATCCCCTCCGAGGGAGGGGACTTGAGGACACAGCAGGGAAGAGCCGCTGCCGTAGATGATTATTGTTCCTTCTTTTATTTCTGAAAGTTCAGTTTGGATGGCTTTTACTTTTTCGGTGTCGAAGAAAGCATCCATGGTCAGCCGTGTCAGGAAGCCAAATAACCGGTCGTTGGTTACATCCTGGAAGACCAGTTTTTTGATTTCCTCCTCCTCCAGCATATATTCGTCAGAATTGATAAACCGGGCAGGTTTTATTCCATTTATCAGATTACCAATTAATTCTTCGTGAATTACCCCCTGATAGGTCTCAATAACCACGAGTTTTTTCTTTGCGGGAATGGTTTTGATTGCTTCATTTAACCGTTCGCAAATGGCTTCCCATCCGTTGGATACCTGAAACTGTTTATTCGTTACCTCAACGACAGGAAAGTTATTGAATTTGGATGGGGCTTTTAAATAATTTGTTGTCATTTTTAAAAAGATAATGTTTAGAAACGAAAGTCCGTTGATTTTAATTGCAGAGACGCACGGTCGTGCGTCTTTACCTGAACCGATTCTATAATGGAACTATTTTGTAAATTGATGTTCCAGTTCTTCCAGCGTTTTTCCTTTTGTTTCGGGAACATACCGCCAAACATACAAAAGATTGGCCAGACAAATGACTGCAAAAATAAAGAATGTAATCCCGCCGCTTAATTTTTTGAGCATAATCGGAAATGTGATCGTGACAAGTGTACAGGCGATCCAGAGTGTAACAATTGTGACAGACATCCCTTTGCTGCGAAGCCTGTTAGGGAACAATTCGGCAATCACCACCCAAACTGCCGGCCCCAGTGAGGCACTAAAACAGGCAATATATCCCAGGATAAATACAAGAACCATAATTCCTGAGGTCTGCTTCATAAAGTACAAGGCAGATAACCCTAATAGCATGAACATCATCCCTGCAGATCCCAAAATAAGCATCAGTTTACGGCCAAAACGATCGATCATCGCCATTGCAATAAGGGTGAAAACAACGTTTGTGCAACCGATAGCTATAGTTTGAAGCAATGCCGTACCATTCGAGTCGCCAACGTTGGCGAAAATTTTCGGGGCATAATACATGATGGTATTGATGCCAGTAATCTGCTGGAATACAGCCAGAATGATTCCGATAAAAAGGAGTGGTCTGATTTTAGGGGCCAGCAAATCTGTAAAAACGGACTCCTGATGGATTTTGAGGGTCTCTTCGATTTGAAGTAATTCGGACGGTGCGCTATCTTCACCAGTAGTTTTTATCAAAACTGCCAGCGCCTCGTCGTTTCGCTGACGGGCAACGAGCCAGCGCGGGCTCTCCGGTACCAAAAACAAGCTGAAAAAAAGTAATACGGCAGGAGCCGCCATCACGAGCAACATCCATCGCCAATTGTTTATCCCCGAATCAACGAGCAAATAGTTGCTGAAAAACGCCACCAGAATACCGATCACGATAGCCAGTTGGTTCAATGAAACCAAAGATCCCCGGTATTTCGCGGGGGCCAGTTCCGCAATGTACATCGGAGAGAGTATTGAGGCAACCCCAACTGCAAGGCCACCCAAAATACGTGCAATTAGAAAGTAGATCAGCGCATTGGCAGAGGCACTTCCGATTGCTGAAATGAAAAATAGCAGTGCCGCCAGCATCAGGACCTTCTTCCGGCCGTAATGATCGCCTGCTTTCCCTGCAATAAAAACACCGGCAATACAACCAAACAGCAGACTACTTACGGTCCAGCCCAGTTCCATTTCCGACAAGCCAAAATAAGGCTGGATAAAATTGATGGTCCCCGAAATCACAGCTGTGTCAAAACCAAACAGGAGGCCCCCCAGTGCCGCAACCACTGAAATTAAAATAACATATCCCTTCATAGCTAGTATATAGATAATTACATTTTATTGTGGTTT
>JAHEYS010000375.1 GCA_023251475.1 Prolixibacteraceae bacterium | reverse complement strand
GTGAACCGGATTAAGCTTTTAACCTTATCGGAATAAAGATGAAGCGAATAGGACTATTGTCTGATACTCATGGATATTTGGATGAACGAATCCTGATTTATCTTGAACAATGCGATGAAATTTGGCACGCCGGGGATATCGGAAATCGGGAAACGGCACAGCAGCTCTTAATGTTAAAACCACTTCGGGCTGTATGCGGAAATATCGACGGATCTGATTTGCGCCCGGATTATCCGGTCACACTCCGTTTTTCATGTGAAGAGATTGATGTCCTGATTATTCATATCGGCGGATATCCGGGGCATTATACTGCTGAAGTTCGGAATCAGCTCCAAATTAATCCCCCTAAATTGTTTATCTCTGGTCATTCCCATATTTTAAAGGTGATCTATGATGATAAATATAAGTTATTACACATCAATCCCGGAGCTTCGGGAATCCAGGGATTCCATCAGATCAGGACTTTAATCCGCTTTACAATCGATAAAGATATCATTAAGGACCTGGAAGTGGTCGAGCTCGGAAGGAAAGGGCTTGTTAGCATGTGAATATCGCAGCCACCCAATTTTCTTTCTCCGTAAACCTGCTGAATATCAATCCTAATTCACTGGCGCGCTCCCTGACCGATTCCAAATCCCCGGAATAAAATCCGCTCATAATCAGTTCCCCCCCCTTTTTTAATGCTTTATAATATTGAGGCATGTCGGATAAAAGAATATTCCGCTGGATATTGGCATAGATAAAGTCAAATTTTTTGTCGGGTATAACCTCAGCTCCCCCTTGAATTATCTCCATATTTATCACATGATTATATGTCGCATTTTCAATGGTGCTCTTGATTGCCCAATTATCAGGATCCACTCCGGTGATTCTTTCTGCGCCCTTTTTTGATGCGAGGATACCCAAAATTCCTGTTCCACAACCTATATCAAGAACAGATTTTCCAGTCAGCGACTGCTGTAGGATTTCGGAGATCATCAGGCTGGTTGTTTCATGATTCCCGGTACCAAAAGCCATACCTGGTTCAATAACAATTTCAAACTCGGCCATGGGATAACCGGAGTGAAATGGCGCCCTGATCAGGCACTGATTATCGATTAACATTGGCTGAAAATAATTCTTTTCCCAAACTTCATTCCAGTTTTGGTCAGGAATAGCTTCAGAGGTAAATGACACATCAAAGCTTATAAAATCTGCAGATGGAATATGAAGGAGATTTTCCCGGGAAAATCCCGGAGTAGCAATATATGCTTCAATTGATTCATCAGTTTCGGAGAAACTTTCATACCCAATATTTCCTAGTTCTGCCACCAATATTTCGCGGTTGATTTCAGAATCAGGATTTAAAATACATGTTGTTTTAGTATATTCCATTGAAAAACAAATTAATATGATATTCTGAATGCAAGGTTTATTCCTACATTACTAATTTTACCATCATTGAATCCTGCATAAGTTCCAATATTTGCCGATAACAAGACTTCCAGAAGGGTATACCCGATTTCAACATAATTGTGGGTGACAGGTGAAGAATAATAACTGCACCACACCATCTCGCGCCATAGTGTATTGCTTAATCCTGGAAGATATTTCAGGGCAATATACGGAGCCCTTACGGAGAGATGGGCCTGAATAAATTTGTCAGAGGTACTCAATGAATAATATCCGGGCAGAAAGAATGCGTGACGATATTCTCTCAAAAGTATCGGACTGGTCTGGGTTTGGGCGTGTGAAAAATCCGAGAAATGAATTTGACTATTATTGGGAAACCATCCCCCATGTACATCAGTGGAAATGCTTGAAGTAGAATTCCATTCCCTTGTGAATTGAAGCCCTGCACTTAGATAATCAAAGTCTGCCACACTTGAAAAGAGCCCGGTTATCCCCTTTTTATACTCCAGATAAAAAGTGGGGTAATTGGAGTTGGACATCGTTTTTATGCCATTTCTGACCCGGTAAAAATATTTTGGGGTAAATTCCAGTTTTATTCCGGCAACTGTATTTATCTGATCTTCAAATGATTGATCTGTTGCCTCTGTATTTGCGGGAAGATTTTGTTTGTATTGGTCCCCTTTCTTAAAAAACGAGAAGTCGGTTGAATTCTGTAATTGACTGATATTACTCCATTTCAGGTTTGTGCTCATTACAAGTCCATTGATCAGGTCTATTTTATTGGTCAGATTGATAAACCGATTTTCATAATATCTTGCAAAATTCTCTTTATAAAAAAGTGAAGCCACCGAATTGATAAAAGGATTTATTTTTGTGGATGGCGGATTAAAATCGGATGTGTTTTTTCCGCCTGTAATTTCAAAAGAACCTCTTTTGAACGGGGCATAATCGTAATTTAGAGTCCCCTGGGCGAGGAGGGCCTTCCTGTTAATGGCATAGGCGAGATAGGGGGTGATAAGCAGTGAATGACCGGGTCTGTAATATTTTGCAAAAACGATGCTTTGCGCAATTTTCCAACCGTCAACAGCATTAAAACTGATCATTTTTGTTGAAATCAGACCATGGTATTTTAAGCTCCAGGTAGAGTCTCCAAGGGTTCGTTTGATTCCAAAAAACAAAGGATTTAAAACTCCGTAATTTCGCTTATGGCTAACCAGGGAGGAGGTAGTATTCGGGGCATATTTTTTCTGAAGTGTCAGAATGGAATCCCGCTGTCTGAAGCTATTTATTTCATCCATTGAAAGTGGGATTGGGCGCATGTTCGCCCAATAGCTCGTATCGCGATTGTTGGCCCCCTTTTCAATCGTTATTTTTACCTGATCTCTGATTTCGAGTGATTTCAAAGAATCTGGTTTCCGGGAATAATCTTCCCTGGCCATCAGGTTTGAAAGCTTGTTCATGTCCCTGTTAGTCAGTTTATCCTTCTCCAACAGGTGGGCTATTTTAACATCATTTTTACCTGACGGGGGATTTTTGACTTTTACCGCTGCAATAGTCTGGATTTTTGAATCCCTGTTATTAATTTCAGTTGTCGGCTGAATCCCAGCCATGGCCAGAACCTGATTATTTCCCTTGAGTTTATTGTATTTAATCGAAGCGCTAAATCTTGCCGTCCCTTTTACCCCCATCATTCCACCGTTAAAGGTGTAATCATGACCGGCCGGAAGCCAGACTCCCGATAACACCTCATCAAATACCATCCGGAAGCTAACTGCTCCAAATGGCAAATCAAAGCTTAAATCTGCCCTGCTTAGACACCACAAATCCTCTATGATATAAATATAACCTTCATAGAGTTGCTTACTCTTCCTTTTGGGGATTACTTTAATTTTGTCAACCGTATAATTCCCCTCTTTCTGATATCCTTCATAACGGAAATTATAATAGGTGAAAGCATTCTTACCTAAGGGCGAGAAAAGAATATCGATATTATCCTGATACAGACTTGCCTTGAGAAACTCATCAACAGAAAAATCGACGACCTTAGGAAAAGTGGAGTTCACCGAACGGATATGTTGCTCATATTTATCGGGTGCTCGATAATCGATCTGACTTATGGTTTCATTGACAAGAACATCGCCTGATTTCACATCAATATTCTTTCTTTTTAACTGGTTACGTATCAGTGAGGGGATATTCTCAAATTTTACGGTTCCCTTAATATATACGTCAGCATCGTAAGAGGTGATCTGATTAAGATGCACATACGACAGTCCGATCACTTTCCGTATGATGGGATAAGCCGGATCTTCATTACTGACCTGGATATCCACCTGTTTGATCTGAATAATTTGCTCCTGGAGTGTAACGGTGATTTCGGTTACCTTCTTTGTAAGGGTGATGGTTTCAATCTTAGGAATGTAACCTAAACTTCTGAAATTAGCAGTATAAACTCCCGGGGGTAAATCAAGTTCAAATTTACCGTCATCATTTGTAGTTGTTCCAAGTGCAATCTCTTTGATAAATACCGTTGCAAATGGAATTGGAGTGCCGTCATTGCTTGTGATTGCCCCTTTCAGATTATGTGAATAACTGGCTAACTTGCTAAATAATAATAAAGTAATTATTGCCAATTTAATATATCGGGTCATGCCAGGTATCCTTCAGATTTTAATATATAAAATTAACAAAGTTCAGGCAAAAAAGATTAGCCGAATAAAAAAAGAGCGGATATGATCAACCATATCCACTCTTTCACTTTAATTTATGATGATTATTCTTTCAGACAAAAAAACTAATAGGCATTAATAATTGCAAGGAAATCTGCTGATTTAAGGGAAGCTCCGCCAATTAAACCGCCGTCGATGTCAGGCTGGCTAAATAATTCGTTGGCATTACTTGCACTGCAAGAACCACCGTAAAGAATTGAAATCTCTTCGGCAACTGCCTTGTTATATTTTGAAGCGATTAAACCTCTGATGTAGGCCAGCATATCCTGTGCCTGCTGTGTTGAGGCAGTTTTACCGGTTCCAATGGCCCAGATCGGTTCATAAGCAATCACCAGTTTAAGCAACTGTTCTGCTGGCAGCAGGAAGATGGTCTCGTCAAGTTGTTGTTTGACAAATTCATTTTCTTTTCCGGATTCACGTATAGCTAATGCCTCACCGCAACAATAGATTGGGGTTAATCCCTGCTCAAGCGTCAGCGCCAGTTTTTTATTCAGCGTTTCACTGGTTTCATGATAGTATTCGCGCCTCTCAGAATGGCCGATGATGACATATGTCGCACCTGTTGATTTAACCATGGAAGCTGAAACTTCTCCGGTGAAAGCACCTTTGGGTTCTGCTGCACAATTTTGAGACGCAACATTGATGCGGCTTGCATCAACTGCATCAACTACGCTGGTCAAATGGGTGAAAGGGGTGCCAAGAACAACAACCACATCTTTTGCACCTTTGGACAAAACAAGTTCGTTTACACTTTTTGCCAATTCAACGCCTTCTTTTACTGTTGTGTTACATTTCCAGTTACCGGCTACAATTTTCTTTCTCATTACCCTGCTATTTTTAATAATTATGAATTAAATGCTTAATTGGTATAATTTAGCTACAAAGATAAAACTTAATGGCGTAGTGTGAAATCCCGACCCAATTCAGATTAATGATTTAACTTTTTCTTCATTTCTGAACCGATAAGTGATTCCACTTTGTCGGTGGAAGGGATATCATGAATGTGCCATTTGCCGATAATGGTCCCCTTTTTAAGGAGAATCAGACCCGGGTTTGATCGTATGATGGTCTTTAAAGTAGTCTGATCGGTAAACATCATTTCATAAGCAGGTTTCCGGGCAAGCTTATATTTTGTAAGGGCATCCCCGGTTGTTGAAGTCAGTCCAATGAAATGATATCCCTTCTGTTTTGCCCAATTCGCCAAACCATTCAATTCACTTTGATTTTGATTGGACGATTTCTGCAGATCGTAGGAAATTACAAAAAAAGTATAAAGGGAATCCTGGAGATAATAATCAGTAACGTTCTCCTTATCAATTGTTTGAATTGAAAAATCGTGTATGGGCGGACGGTAACCTTTTTTGATTAGCACGGGCGGTTCCATCGACTCAAATTTCCAGTTGATTGTATCCTGCCAGGGAAAATCGTGATCGCCAAACTTTTTAATTACATCCGATTTCCGGTTGCGGTAAAAATAACTGGTCTGATAAACATCTGTGGGGGCGCCAGCCGGAATCGTCATCCCTTCTGTGATATTTACCCCAACCTTGTATGGCCTGAAATCAATCACCGGCTCGTGATTGAATGACCAATAGACCAGAAATAGATATCCGGTCAGCAATATTTTGAAAGCGACTTTCCGAAAGTTTTCCTTACATACGAAAAGTAAATTCCT
>JAHEYS010000123.1 GCA_023251475.1 Prolixibacteraceae bacterium | reverse complement strand
TCATATTCCCAATAATGAATCAAAAGAGAAACAGGGGGCTGTTTATGTGGTGACACATGCGAGTCCCAAATTATATGATATTGGTTTCTCTTCAAAGATGGACAAACTGGCGACCAACACCCAAATGTACCAGCTGATCGACGTCTCAAACGATTCAATCAGGTACAGGGCTTATACCGGGGAAGGCAACTATTTTGACGGATTCACCATGCATAAAGATGCGAAAGGGAAACGCTCGGTTACCGAAAACGCCCCCCAAAACAGCAGCAACTACCTTCAGCCGACCAAAAGTTTTCTTCGGAAAAGTTCGGAAAAAGAGCAGCAGGAGTATAACCATGAAATGGAATTATGGGAAAACAGCAAAAATCATCATTAGAAAATCATTTAATTCTATTTTTCTTGCCCTGATTTGAGGATATTAGGGGCTAATTGGAACCACAATCCCATTTTTTGCAAGGATTATAATAATTTTGCACTATAATTTATAACGAATAATCTCATGAAGCTCTGGGACAAGGGTACCGAAATAAATAAGCTCATCGAAGCGTTCACCATTGGGAAAGATACAGAAATGGACATGTTTCTTGCCGAATTTGATGTATTGGGTTCGTTGGCGCATATTAAAATGCTTGAATCGATCGGTTTATTAACAGCTGCGGAACTCGAATCGCTCACGTTTGAATTAAGGGAAATCTACCGCCAAATTAAAGCTGGCAGATTTGTGATCGAACCCGGAAGTGAAGATGTCCATTCACAGGTTGAACTGATGCTTACCAGAAAACTGGGGGACGCAGGGAAGAAAATTCACAGTGGCCGCTCCAGAAATGATCAGGTATTGGTCGATCTGAAACTTTTTACACGCAGCGAAATAAAATGCGTAGCGGAACAACTGGCTGAACTTTTTGAGATTCTCATCGCACAAAGCGATAAATATCGGCATGTTTTAATGCCTGGATACACCCACCTTCAGGTCGCCATGCCCTCCTCTTTCGGATTATGGTTTGGCGCTTATGCTGAAAGTCTTTCGGACGACCTGCTCTTATTGCAGGCAGCCTACCGGATAACCGACCAGAATCCCCTGGGATCGGCTGCAGGTTATGGTTCCTCCTTCCCGCTCAACCGCCGGATGACGACCGATCTTTTGGGTTTTGAATCGATGAATTACAATGTGGTTTATGCCCAGATGGGGCGTGGTAAAGTGGAAAAAACGGTCGCTTTTGCCCTTGCCTCGGTGGCGGCAACACTCTCGAAGCTCGCCTGGGATGTTTGCCTGTTTATGAGTCAGAATTTTAATTTTGTATCGCTGCCTGATGAACTGACAACCGGATCGAGTATTATGCCCCACAAAAAGAATCCCGATGTTTTCGAATTACTCAGGTCTCATTGCAACCGTATTCAGTCGGTTCCCGGACAGATCCTGCTGATGACCAATAACCTGCCCAGCGGATATTTTCGTGATTTACAACTGATTAAAGAAATATTCATCCCCGCATTTTCCGAATTAAAGAGTTGCATGACCATTGCCTGTTTCGCCATCAGCAATATAAAAGTCAACGAGCAGATCATGGATGACAACCGGTACGGGAATATTTACAGTGTTGAGGAGGTGAACAGAATGGTGGTCCAGGGTGTTCCTTTCAGGGAAGCATACCGTCAGGTTGGAGAATCAATTAAAAAAGGGACTTTTCAACCCGACAAAAACATTCATCACACCCATGAAGGGAGCATCGGAAACCTTTGTCTGACAGAGATTCAGGAAAAGATGACACAGGCAATGAAAAGTTTCAACTTCACAAGAGTGGAAAAAGCATTTGAACGGCTGATTTCCGGCATCGGATAGCGCTATTAAATTGATTAATTTTACCCCATTGCAATCGATAAATAGATCAATTCAGCCCTGATTAATTTCATTTTGTCTGAAATAATCTGTTTATGGTTACTTAATGACATTTAATAATTATTTAATATTTACATTCAGGCAACTGTTTATCAACAACATAACCCTGATTTTTCCGGTCAAACCGGATCAGATTAAAAATATTTCGTTTCAAAGCAAAAATTAAACTTTGAAATCTGTTTCAAAATTTATACTTTTGATTCTAATTTCAAAGCAATAATTGAAATTTACTTTCATATTGTTACGGAATAGTGCATTTATTTTAGTATTTACCAGAAGATAATTCCAAATGCTTCCTATCTGACAACAGGTGAGAAGTTTTGCTAATTTAATATCAAATGGAACAGAATAGTTTTCCAAAGGCTCAAGGGCTTTATGATCCCAACAATGAACACGATGCATGTGGGATTGGTTTTGTGGCCCACATCAAAGGACAGCGGTCGCATGACATCATTCAGCGCGGTCTTACCGTATTGTTAAATATGGATCATCGTGGCGCCACAAGTTCGGACAATAAGACGGGTGATGGTGCAGGGATACTGATGCAATTGCCGCATGATTTCTATATTTCGCTTAAAATAGCCGTGCCCGAACCGGGGAAATACGGTACCGGACTGGTTTTTCTGCCGGTAAATGAAGAGGAGGCAGCCTATTGCGTGGAAGTTTTGAACCGTTATGTTGAGGCTGAGGGGCTGCAACTGATCAGCTGGCGCGATGTACCGGTGGACAGTTCAGTGATCGGCGAAATTGCAAAACGATCAGAACCACGTATCCGTCAGATATTTGTTAAAGGAAATTACGAACAGGATATCCTTGAGCGGAAGCTGTACCTGGCACGCAAGCAGGCTGAAAGGGTTGTCAGAGGTTCCCAGATGACCGAAAAGGATGCTTTTTACCTGCCAAGCTTTTCAAGTAAAGTACTCATCTACAAAGGGATGTTTACTCCCGGACAGTTGCGTGATTACTTTAAAGACCTCACCAATCCCGCAATGACAAGCGCCATTGCCCTCGTTCACTCCCGCTTTAGTACCAATACGTTCCCGACATGGGACCTGGCCCAGCCTTTCAGGATGATTGCCCATAACGGTGAAATCAATACCATTAAGGGGAACCGCCAGTGGATGCATGCACGTGAATCGTTACTCGATTCTGCCCTTTTTGGCGACCAGCTCGATAAACTTTTTCCCATTATTGAACCCGGAAAATCAGATTCCGCATCCTTCGACAATACGCTTGAATTTCTTCACATGACCGGAAGAAGTATGCCGCACTCGCTATGTATGCTGATTCCTGAGTCATTTAACGAGAAAAATCCGATACCCGAAAGTCTGAAAGCTTTCTATGAATATCACTCCACCCTCATGGAACCGTGGGACGGACCAGCTTCGATGGTCTTCTCCGATGGACGGTACATCGGTGGAACCCTCGACAGAAGCGGATTACGCCCATCGAGGTACATCATTACCAAGAACGATCTGATCGTTATGGGTTCTGAAGTCGGCGTTCAGGTTTTTCCTGCTGAGGAGATCAAGGAAAAAGGGAGATTAAGACCCGGAAAATTATTGTTGGTGGATACCCAGCTGGGAATAATCATCCCGGATCAGGAGGTAAAAGCGGAATTGAGCCGCAAAAACCCTTATGTTAACTGGCTAAAAGAAAACCGGTTAGTCCTTGAGGAGATAAAAGTTAAACAGCGTGTTCCTTCCGGAATGGGTGAACAGTTCGGTCCCTATTCCAAGGTGTTTGGTTACAGCAAGGAGGAGATGATGATCCTCATCAAGGAGATGGCTGAAACCGCCCAGGAGCCGACAAGTTCGATGGGAAATGATACACCGCTGGCTGTATTTTCGGATAAACCCAAACGATTTTTCAGTTATTTCAGACAATTGTTCGCCCAGGTGACCAATCCCCCGATCGATCCGATTCGGGAAGGGCTGGTAATGTCGCTGACCAATTATATCGGGTCGTTAAGCAGCAATATACTGGATGAAACACCGAACCATTGCAAACTGATCAAGTTCGACAGTCCGATTATTACCAATACCGATCTTGGCAAGATAAAGGACCTCAAACATGAGACCTTTACCCATGCCACTATCCCCATGCTTTTCTCTGTAAAAGAAGGGGTTAAAGGATTTAAGAAATCGTTTAAGGCGATGCTTGAAGCTGCCGAGAAAGCGGTTGATGAAAAGAAAAACTTTATTATTCTTACCGACCGCAATATTTCGGAAGATCTGGTACCCATTCCTTCCCTGCTTTCCGTTGCCGCAGTACATCACCACCTGATCAAGGCAAAAAAAAGGATGCAGATCGGGATCATTGTCGAGACGGCCGAACCGCGTGAGGTGATGCATTTCGCCCTGTTACTCGGTTATGGGGCAAGTGTGGTCAATCCATATCTGGCTTTCGCCGCCATTGATTACCTTGTTAAGGAAGGTGAGATTAAACTGCCTTATACGGAAGCCCGTAAAAATTACATCAAATCAATTGACAAAGGGCTGCTCAAGATTCTGTCAAAAATGGGGATATCGACCCTTCGCTCCTATCATGGCTCGCAGCTATTTGAGGCAATTGGTGTCAGCGACGAATTAATTGAGAACTATTTTAAGGGAACGCCTTCACGTATCGGGGGAGTCAGTTACGATGAGATCTTCAGGGAAGCGATGATCTTCCACGATGAAGCGTATAAAAATCCATCGAAAAAAATTGAGTTTTCAACAGTTGGCGAATATCATTACCGTAATAACGGTGAATTTCACGCCTGGAATCCTCAAAGCGTCGCACTTTTGCAATGGGCCACAAAAACAGACGATTATGAGGTTTATAAAAAATTCAGCAAGCTTGTTGATGAACAAAATGCAAGGCCCGCCTTTATCCGGGGTGTATTGAAATGGAAAAAAAATCCGATCCCGATTGAAGAGGTAGAACCGGCAGAAAATATCATGAAGCGGTTTGTAACGGGCGCTATGTCCTACGGATCTATTTCCAAGGAGGCCCATGAAGCCATAGCCGTTGCGATGAACACCATTGGTGGGCGCAGCAATACCGGTGAAGGTGGCGAGGACGCAGGACGTTTCGGAACAGAAAAAAACTCTAAAATAAAACAGGTCGCTTCGGGTCGTTTTGGTGTAACCAATAACTATCTGGTCAATGCGGTTGAATTACAAATCAAAATCGCCCAGGGGGCAAAACCCGGTGAAGGGGGACAGTTACCCGGCTTTAAGGTAAACAAGATCATTGGGAAACTGCGTCATTCAACGCCGGGAATCACCCTGATCTCACCTCCACCACACCACGATATTTATTCTATCGAGGACCTTGCGCAGTTAATTTTTGACCTTAAGAATGTTAACCCACAGGCAAAAGTATCGGTTAAACTGGTCGCGGAATCAGGTGTAGGTACAATTGCGGCTGGAGTTGCCAAAGGTTTTTCAGACATTATCATTATTAGCGGCTGCGAAGGTGGAACAGGCGCTTCGCCTGCCAGTTCAATCAAGCATGCAGGTTTGCCCGCAGAATTCGGGATTGCCGAAACTCAGCAGACCCTGGTGATGAACAACCTCCGCGGTCGGGTCAAACTTCAGGTTGATGGCCAGTTAAAAACCGGTCGGGACGTAGTGATTATGGGTATGCTCGGCGCCGAAGAGTTTGGTTTCGCTACCGGTGCATTGATTTCGCTTGGATGTATCATGATGCGCAAATGCCATCTGAATACCTGTCCGGCCGGAATCGCCACACAGAATAAAAATCTCAGAAAGCGGTTCCTGGGAAGATCACAGTTTGTAATTAATTATTTCACATTTATTTCGGAGGAGATCCGTGAATATATGGCTGAAATTGGGGTGCGCACTTTTGATGAATTAGTCGGAAGGGTTGACCTGCTTGAACAAAATCGTGAGGTGACCAACTGGAAGATGAAAAATGTCGATTTGTCGAAATTCCTCAATCTTCCCGGGGAGGCGAAAATATATCCGATCCGTAACACCCATCCGAACACTAAAAATCTGGATGATGTGATCGACAAGACCTTAATTCGTGAAGCCAATAAAGCCATCAAAAGTGGTGAAAAGGTATGGCTTGAATACGAAATTAACAATGTGATGCGTACAGTGGGCGCCATGTTATCGGGTCAGATCTCAAAACGATACGGTGAAGAGGGGTTGCCTAAGGATACCATTAACTGCTCCTTCAAGGGAACTGCAGGTCAAAGCTTCGGCGCTTTCCTTGTGAAAGGGGTATCTTTCAGGCTTGAGGGAGATTCAAACGACTACCTTGGAAAAGGACTTTCAGGGGGTAAAATTGTTGTCCTCCCTCCGCGCGGATCAACTTTCTCTCCTGAAAAAAATATTATCGTCGGGAATACCACCCTTTATGGTGCAACAAGCGGTGATGTTTACATTCAGGGAGTTGCCGGTGAGCGCTTTTGTGTCAGGAACTCCGGCGCCAGGGCAGTTGTTGAGGGAACAGGTGACCACTGTTGTGAGTATATGACTGGTGGAAGAACAGTAGTGCTTGGGACGACAGGTCGCAACTTTGCGGCAGGGATGAGCGGTGGTATCGCCTATGTACTTGACGAAAACGGCGATTTCGAATATTACTGTAATACTGGTCTGGTTGAATTAGGACCGGTCGAAGATAAGGCTGATATTATGGAATTGCAGGAAATGATCAGCAAACATCTGCTCTATACCCAGAGCCCGCTTGCCAGTAAGATTCTGACCAACTGGGAGGAGTATCTTCCAAAATTTGTAAAAATCATACCACTGGAATATAAGAAAGTGTTAAACGAGTTGAAACTCAAAGAGGTAAAACGGAAACTCGAAATGGCAGAGGATGTTCCCGACAGAAGGGAGTAGTTGATAGAGAAAACGTTTAACACAAACAAAGATTAAAGTTAGGAAAAATGGGAAATCCAAAAGGTTTTATCGAAATAGTACGTAAAGAGGGTGGATATCGCCCGATCAATGAGCGAATATTTGATTACGGAGAAGTTGAACAGACATTGAACGAAAATGATCGCAAGGATCAGGCTTCGCGATGCATGGATTGTGGAATACCCTTCTGCCACAGTTCCTGCCCTGTCGAAAGTAATATCCCCGAGTGGCAGGATGCTGTCTACCGCGGGAAATGGGGCGAAGCTTATGATCTGCTCTCCGCCACCAACAGTTTTCCGGAATTTACAGGGAGAGTATGTCCGGCGCCGTGCGAAAAATCATGTGTCCTTGCAATACACGAGGAGGCCGTTACCATCCGTGAGAACGAATGCTCAATTGTAGAAAAAGCTTTCGACCTGGGACATGTGGTTGAACAAATCCCTACAAAAAGAACGGGTAAAAAAATCGCTGTTATCGGTTCAGGCCCTGCGGGATTATCAGCCGCCGACCTGCTGAATCAGGAAGGTCACTCGGTAACTGTATTTGAGCAGGACGACAAGATAGGTGGGCTGCTTCGTTACGGAATCCCCGATTTTAAATTAAATAAAACTGTAATTGACAGACGAATAAACCTGTTTGTCAAGGAAGGAATCACCTTCAGGGTGAATACGAAGGTTGGGGTAGATCTTCCGGCAGACCGGCTGCTGAATGAATTTGATGCAGTGTGCCTGGCCTGTGGTGCGATGGATCCGCGTGATTTACCGGCTGAAGGGCGCGCGCTCAACGGGATCCATTTTGCCATGGATTTCCTTCGTCAGCAAAACAGGGTGGTCAGCGGTGAAACGCTGCCTGAAAAGGGGCGGATTACAGCTAAAGATAAAAAAGTACTTGTTATTGGAGGTGGGGATACCGGATCCGATTGTGTTGGAACCTCGATCCGTCAGAAAGCCTTATCGGTGACACAGATTGAAATTCTGACCAAACCGGCACAGAAAAGGGGTGAGGATAATCCATGGCCTTTCTGGCCAAACACGCTTCGGACCTCCAGTTCTCATCTTGAAGGATGTGAAAGAAGATGGAGTCTGGCTACTAAAAGGTTTATCGGGAATAACGGAAACCTGACAGGAGTTGAAGTTGTAAAGGTGGAGTGGGTAAAAGAAAATGGCCGCATGGTCATGAAAGAGATTCCCGGAACAAATGAACTTATTGAAGCAGACCTGGTTCTCCTTTCAATGGGCTTTCTATCTCCGGTTCACACCGGATTACTCGATAGTCTGGGCGTTGAATACGATGGTCGTGGGAATGTTAAATCGACAGATAATACCACCAACCTTGACAAGATCTTTGTTGCCGGCGATGTAACACGTGGAGCAAGCCTGGTAGTCTGGGCAATCCGCTCGGGACGTGACGCCGCAAAAAGGATCCATCAATATATTATGAGACCCTCATGAGCAAAGGCTCGCAATGAGCATGAAAATTAATGAGGGTTCCCCCGATGGATCGGGGCAAGCTATGTGGCCGCTAAAAGACAAATAATTTCATTTTGCTCTAACGACAAATATACCTCTGGCGTTTTTCGAGTCTTTCAGATAATCGGCCAGTGGTATTTTTGTCGTCTCCACTTTTCCACCTGATAAAGAGGCATGAAGCAAGAAAACACGTCCATCCTTTTTAACTAATATCCCCACGTGCGAAACGTCCATACCCGGGATTTTGGTCACAAGCGCCACAATATCACCATTGTGAATACCGGTTTCATGCGCTGCAATCTGCTCTTTGGAAATAAAGAAAAATTGTTTTGCCGACACCCTTGTCTCGGCTGATTTTATCTCGCTGATCAGTTCGGGATTATTCTTCAGCTGTGGATAAGACCCGGGGTGGGTGCTCATAAAGCTGAGTGAAACAATGCACTTTGAACCTCCCAGTTTGGCGGTTACATCCTCTGAAATCCCCTTTGCGGTATTGTCGGTGATCCACTCACTGAAATAATGTAACCTGCTGACATATCCGTTTAAATAGCCGTTGCGGTACCTGATCTTTTCAAGTTCCGCGATGAATGTTTCAAAGGAGGGGTGGGCAGCCTTGACCGTCCTGGCAATTGCCAGACAATTCTCAACGAAAGTAGTACAGTCGAGTTCCCTTAAGTTAATAACAAGATTCTCCTCATCGGAAAGATCAAGGGTCTTCCCTACATAGGGGGTCCCCATAAAGTCATTCCCGATCTTCAAAATCAGATCGCCGGTTGACAGTGAACTATCTTTGGTGAATTTATCAAGTTTCTCCTGAAGAATTGATTTATCTTTTTCGGTCACCACAATTTTCGGAGCGGCAACAGCATTTTCTGAAAGGAGACCCATCACCAGAAAGAAACCAGTCATTATAAAAAACCATTTTTTCATAACCTTAATTGCTATTGTTCCTGAAATTTATTTCAATGTAATTCCAGCTGTTCCGGATTTACTTATGCCTTTTCTTCAGCTCTCTTGCGATATCTTCTATACGGTATCCCTTATGCGATAACAATACAATTAAGTGATATACCAGGTCTGATGCTTCATAAAGCAACCGTTCGTCATTGTTGGCCATCGCCTCAATAACTGTTTCAACAGCTTCTTCACCAACTTTCTGAGCCATCCGGGAAATGCCATCTTCAAATAAACTCGTTGTGTAAGAACCTTTTGGCATTTCGCGTTTGCGCTGATCGATGAAATCCTGCAACTGTTTAAAAAACAGGACATCCTCTGCCTTATTTACCTCTCCCCAACAGGTATCGGTTCCGGTATGACAAACAGGTCCGACCGGATTGACCTTGATGAGCAGGGTATCCTGATCGCAATCGGACTGAATGGAGACAACCTTCATAAAATTACCTGACTCCTCCCCTTTTGTCCAGAGCCTGTTTTTTGTCCGGCTAAAGAAGGTAACCAGACCGGTTGAAACAGTTTTATCATAGGCCTCCCTGTTCATGAATCCAAGCATTAATACTTTATCAGTTGTATTATCCTGAATCACAGCAGGAAGTATATCGCCTGCGAGTTTATTAAAATTAAGTTCCATATTTTAATTTATCAATTTTACTACGTTGAAACCACAGGGTCTTTGCGCAAAATCATTCTCCATCGCCTAAGCTCCCGGATTCATATTTATTTATCTTACACAAATTCCGCGTCCGCGAAGGTAGTGCTTTAGATCGGGAATGGCAATTTCACGAAAGTGGAAAATACTGGCAGCAAGTCCTGCATCGGCCTTTCCTTCTGTAAAAACATCAGCGAAATGTTCCATTGTTCCGGCTCCTCCGGAGGCGATAAGGGGGATGGTGAGATTTTCGGATAGCTTTGCAAGTTCCTTGTTGGCAAAGCCGTTTTTGGTACCGTCGTGGTTCATTGAGGTAAAGAGGATCTCACCGGCTCCGCGATTCTCGGCCTCTTTAGCCCATGAGAAAAGCTCTTTTTCAGTCGGAATCCGTCCGCCGTTAACGGTGACCGTCCAGTGATCATTCATTTCACGCGCGTCGATCGCAACAACGACAAACTGGCTCCCAAAATTACGTGCCAAATCATTAATCAGCTGTGGGTTACGGACTGCTGAAGAGTTGATCGAAATTTTATCGGCGCCGGCAGCAAGCAGTGCCTCGGCATCCCTGATCTCGCTGATTCCTCCTCCAACCGTAAAAGGGATGTCGAGGTTTTTGGCGATTCGCCTGACCAGTTCTACAAATGTTTTTCGCCCCTCATGAGTGGCAGTAATATCGAGAAAAACGAGTTCGTCTGCCCCCTGTTCTGCATATAACTTTCCCAGTTCAACGGGATCACCCACATTGATGATATTTACAAAATTAACCCCTTTTACGGTCTGTCCGTCCCTGATATCGAGGCATGGTATGATTCGTTTTGCAAGCATATTTAATAGTTTAAAAGTTTAAAAGGCAGGAGGCAGAAGGCAGAAGGTAAGACTGTCTTAATTCGTGTTCTTTAGCCTGATATTTAGGTTATTTTCTCAAATGTAATTTCATCTTTATTTTTGCCAAACGATTAACTCTCTGTATATTTTCATTCAATCAAAATTTTGTGATCAACCATCTCCCTCCTGCCTTCTGCCTCACTTCTGCCTCCTCCCTTCAGCCATATTTAAAAATCTCTCAATCTCCTCCATGGTAATTCGTCCTTCATAGATCGCTTTTCCAGTGATTACGGCAGGAATTCCCGCCTCCTGCAATTCATAAATATCATTCATCGAACTGACTCCCCCACTTGCGATCAGGTAAACATCGGGTACCGATTGTAAAATTTTCTTATACAATTCAGTAGCAGAGCCCATTAACATCCCGTCGCGGCTAATATCGGTACTGATGATTTTCCTGATTCCTGCAGAATGCCAGCTATTAATAAAGGAAAAGATATCTGTTCCCGTACTCTCCTGCCAACCGGCCACGGCGATCATCTCGTTTTTCGCATCAGCGCCAAGTATAATTTTTTCAGCTCCGAATTTTTCAATCCACCTCAGAAAGGTCTCGGGTGATTTTACGGCGATACTTCCGCCGGTTACCATTGAAGCCCCTGATTCAAAGGCAATTTTAAGATCTTCATCCGATTTTAATCCACCACCAAAGTCGATGATCAGACCGGTTTTCGAAGCGATGTTTTGCAAAACATGATGATTAACAATATGGTGGGCTTTTGCTCCGTCAAGATCAACCAGATGCAGCCTTTTAAGTCCGGCAGCTTCAAACATTCTGGCAACTTCCAGTGGATTTTCGTTGTAAATGGTTTTTTGTCCGTAGTCACCCTGACTGAGCCGGACGCATTTACCATCAATGATATCGATGGCAGGTATAATCTCAATCATCATACTTTCAGGTTAAGGAAGTTTGTGAGTATGGTGGCGCCTGTCTTGCCACTTTTCTCGGGATGAAACTGTGTGGCATAAAAATTATCGCGTTGCAGCGCAGCGCTGAAAGGGACCAGATAATTGCAGATCGCAGCGGTATCCGAACCCGTTGTTGCATAATAGGAGTGAACAAAATAGAAATAATCCTCCTCGCTGATATCTCTAAAAAGGGGGCTTTTTAACCCCGAAATACTGTTCCACCCCATGTGAGGAATTTTAAACATCGCCGGATGATCGGGTGAAATCACAAATTTTTTAACCTGTTCAGGGAAAATACCCAGACACGCCGTATCTCCCTCTTCGGAATGTGCACACATCAGTTGCAGACCAAGGCAGACGCCAAGCACCGGTTGTTTAAGGTCACAGATCAGCGTATCCAGCCGATGATTTTTCAGATAACTCATTGTTGTTGAAGCCTCTCCTACGCCGGGGAAAATAACCCGGTCAGCACTTCTGATTTCATCATGGTCATCAGTGATCAATGCATTAACTCCAAGTCGCTGAAGTGCAAAGTCGACAGACCGGATATTTCCGGCATTGTATTTAATAATTACAATCTTCATTTAATAATCTATTGATAATATGCCAGTTAGTGGTGATTTAACAGAACCCCGATAATCCGCACCATCTCCTTAAATTCATTCTCCTTAAACAGTCGGGTCATATATACAATCTTGCCTTTTTTATCGATGACCACATTACGGGTCACACCTGCCCGTTTATCTGCAAAAAGTCCGAAGACATCGGCATTGGTATCAATCACAAGCGGATAGGAAATATCCATCTCCTTCTGGTAACTCTTTACTTTGTTTAAAGGTTCGTCACGGTCAACTCCAAAAAGGAGAAAATCGGGGTTGCGCCTGTTTTTTTCCCAGATATCCTTTTCGATAAAAGGGATCTCCTTGCGACAGATGCCACACCAGCTTGCGGTAAACTGAAGCATCACCACCTTCCCCTTCCAATCCCTTGATGCCACTTTTTTCCCGTTGGTAAGGGTCATGGTAAAATCGGGAATGGTATCCCCTATTTTAGCAATAAATTCGTATTCCTGAGGAATTTCCTGTCTTGGAATTTCCAATCCGGATTGCGCAAAAGCATTCGTGAAAATCAACATTCCCACCAAAGCGGCAATCCTGGAATTTCTGACAATGCTTCTCATTTTAATCAGTTTTAATTAAATACCACTGTTCGGTTATTGTAAACAAGAATTTTTCGCTGAAGATGCTTGTAAACAGCTTCACTTAATACAATTTTTTCAAGATCCCTCCCTTTTCTTATAAGGCTTTCAACATTATCGATATGCGAGATACGGACAACATCCTGTGTAATGATGGGACCGGCATCAAGATCGGCTGTGACATAATGGCTTGTCGCACCTATGATTTTAACACCCCGTTCGTGAGCTGCATGATAAGGTTTTGCCCCGGCAAACGCAGGTAAAAAGGAGTGATGAATATTGATAATCCTGTTCGGATAATGGGTTACGAATTGGTCGGAGAGCACCTGCATATACCGGGCAAGAACAACAAAATCAATATTATACTGTTCAAGAATTTCAATCTCCTTTAATTCCTGATCTCCTTTGTTTGTACTATTCTTTTCGATCAGATGAAAATCAATACCAAAACGTACTGCCACAGGTCTTAATGTATCATGATTGCTGATGATCAGCGGAATTTCGGTTTCCCAGTCGCCGGCAGTATACCGCGAGAGGATATCGAACAGGCAATGTGACATTTTGGATACAAACAGCGCCATTCGGGGACGCCTATCTGAAAAATGGAGCGAAAAGGTGATCACAAATTTGTGGGCGATCAACGTCTCAAAATAATCGGCAATCTTTTCCCGGGGGATGGCAAATTTCTCCAATTCCCACTCCACCCGCATATAAAATAATCCCTCCTCCCGATCAACATGCTGATCGAGGTAAATAATATTGCCCTGGTTTTTATTTAAAAATTCAGTAACCGCAGCTAATATACCCTGTTTATCAGGACAATGGATAAGCAAAATTGCGGTGTTTCGCTTTCCTGTAAGATTCCGAATCGATTGCATATATTTTTAATGAATGATTTAGATTTAAAGTACACCTTTTGTGCTTGGGAGTGATTGGACAAACGGGTCTTTCCGGATTGCCATTTTTAATGCCCGGGCAAAAGCCTTGAAAATCCCTTCAATCTTATGATGTTCATTGGTCCCTTCAGCTTTTATATTCAGATTTATCTGAGCAGAATCGGATAACGATTTAAAAAAATGGAAGAACATCTCGGTGGGTACATCACCCACTTTCTCGCGGTGGAACTCAGCATCCCATACAAGCCATGACCTTCCTCCAAAATCGAGTGCTACCTGTGCCAGGCAGTCATCCATTGGCAAACAAAATCCGTACCGTTCAATTCCCCGCTTCTCACCAAGCGCTTTTCGGATTGCTTCGCCAAGGGCGATGGCGGTGTCTTCAACAGTATGATGCTCATCAACAGCCAAATCCCCAATCACCTTTATACTCAGGTCGCATCCGGAGTGACGTCCGATCTGATCGAGCATATGGTCAAAAAATCCCAACCCGGTTGATACATCACAGGCACCGGTTCCATCCAGTTTGAGTTCAATAAATATATCTGTTTCCGATGTTCTTCTCCTTACTGTGGCGCTGCGTTCCCCTATCGCTAAAAATCTGAAAATATCGTCCCAATTATCAGTAACCAATGCACAATGGTCACGAAGTCCGACATTTTTCAGTTCATCTCTCCGGCTTTCATCCGCAAAAAAGATCCCTTTTGCGCCAAGGTTCTTAGCCAGCTCCATATCCGTAATCCGGTCGCCAATAACAAACGACCCCCCGAGATCATACTCCGTTGAAAAGTATTCCTTCAGCATACCCGTACCAGGTTTCCGGTTAGGTGAGTTTTCTTCCGGGAAAGTGGGATCGATATGTATGTTGCTAAAAGTGATCTCCTCATTGGCAAATGCCTTTAACATCATTTGCTGTGCCGGCCAAAATGTCTCTTCCGGGTACGATGAGGTTCCAAGTCCGTCCTGGTTTGAAACGATAACTAATTTAAAATCAGTAAATTTCTGTATATTATATAGATTCCGGAACACCCCCGGGATAAACTCCAGTTTTTCGAGTGAATCCACCTGCATATCGCTGATTGGTTCAACAATCAGTGTTCCGTCACGGTCAATAAAAAGGATCTTCTTCATTCTTAAATAGTTTGTTTGTATTGAGACCGAATTGAAGTGTCTGCTACGTTTTTCTCTTACTAAATATACGAAAATGCATCAGGAAAAGTTGTGTTTTCCGACTATTTTTAAAATTAAAAATAGTGTGGCCTGAAACAGATTAAACCAGTCCATCCAACGCCTCCAGCAAAGTGGCGTTTTCCTCAGGCGAACCGATGCTGATCCGCAGGCACCCTTCACAAAGTGATATGGAAGAGCGGTCGCGGACGATAATTTTCTCATCGACAAGATATTGATAAATTCCCTTTGGATCGTAAGTTTTAACCAGAACGAAGTTGGCATCGGTAGGATAAACCTTCACAACAAAAGGATACTTCTTTATATTTTCAATTAGTTTTGTCCGCTCGTTGAGAATTACTGAAACCCACTCTGTTTTTTGTTGCTCGTTTTCAAGAAGTTCAATAGCTTTCTGCTGGGTAAGTATGCTAAGGTTATACGGGTATTTTATCCGGCTCAGCACTTCAATCACCTGTTCTGCGGCAAAAGCCATTCCCAGCCTCAGGCCAGCCATTCCCCATGCTTTTGAAAATGTCTGAAGTATGACCAGGTTGGAATATTGGCTTAAAAAAGGGAGAAACGATTTTTCAGGACAAAAATCAATATAAGCTTCATCAACGACAACAAGACCACTGAATTCTTCAATAATCCGCAACATCTGAAGATTATCGAGTGCATTACCCGATGGATTGTTGGGAGAACAGAGAAAAATGATTTTTGTTTTATCTGTCACCGCAGCCAGCACTTCATCTGCATTCAACTCAAATTCAGCACTTAGAGAAACAAGATTAACAGCAATATTATTGGTGTCGGCTGCAACACGGTACATCCCGTAAGTCGGATTAATTGAAACCACATTGTCCCTTCCTGGTTCGCAAAAAGCACGAAACAACAAATCGATCGGTTCGTCGCTTCCATTGCCCAGAAAAATATTCGGAACCGCAATATTTTTAATTTCGCCAACCCTGGATTTCAGTTTTAACTGACGGGGATCGGGGTAGCGGTTCCAGGGCGAATTGTACGGATTCTCATTGGCATCAAGGAATACGGCTGCCTCGCCCGAATATTCATCCCTTGCGCTGGAGTATGGTTTTAAGTTACGGATATTGTCACGTAGTAATTTATTGATATCTAAACTCATTTCGTTTTTTTCGTAATTTATAACTTACTTCATCCGAAGTGTAGCTGCATTCTTGTGTGCAAATAATTGTTCCGCCTCAGCCAACTGTTCAATAACGGGTCCCAACACCATAATTCCAGCTCTGGTAATCTCCTGAAAGGTAATTTTCTTGCAAAAGCTGTCGAGTCCGATGCCACTGAACGATTTGGCCCATCCATTGGTCGGGAGGGTATGATTTGTTCCTGAGGCGTAGTCTCCGGCGCTTTCAGGTGAGTAGTTGCCGATAAATACCGAGCCGGCGTTGGAGATCCGGTCTGCTACCAGATCGGCATCGCGGGTGGCAATAATCAGATGTTCGGGGGCATAAAGATTGATCAGGCTCACCATCTCTTCCATATCATTCAGGAGGATGGCACGACTGTTTTCGAGTGCTTTGGATGCGGTGGCAGAACGGGGAAGCGCTTTCAGTTGCGTTCCCATTACTGTAATGACATCGTTAATCAACTGTTCATCGGTCGTTACGAGGATAACCTGACTATCCGGACCATGTTCTGCCTGGGATAGCAGATCGGCCGCGACAAACTCCGGGTTAGCCGTTAAATCGGCCATCACAGCAACTTCTGACGGTCCTGCAGGCATATCAATCGCGCAATCGGCCATGGCAACAAACTGTTTAGCGGCAGTGACCCATGAATTTCCGGGGCCGAATAATTTATCCACTTTGCGAATCGTTTCCGTCCCGTAAGCCATCGCTCCGATAGCCTGGATTCCGCCGATTTTATAGATTTCCGTGATGTGACAAACAGAAGCGGCATAAAGGATGGCCGGGGTAATTTTCCCCTCTTTACCGGGAGGTGTACAAAGCACCACTTCACGGCACCCTGCAATCATTGCAGGAATTCCAAGCATCAGCACCGTTGAAAACAGTGGGGCAGAACCGCCGGGGATATACAGTCCGACCCTTTCAATCGCCACCGATTTCTGCCAGCACTTTACCCCCGGCATCGTCTCAACAACGCGGTGAGGAATTTTTTGAGCAACGTGAAATTTATCAATATTTTGAGCGGCAATATTGATTGCATGCTTCAGACCCGGATCAAGACTCCGGACCGCCTTTTCAATTTCATCAGCTGTAACCTGAGAATCAGCAATATCTACTTTATCGAACTGCTTGGTATATTCCCGTATTGCCGCATCTCCATCCTCACGGATCTTCGACATCACCTCGCGAACAGTATCCAGCTTTTCGGAATAATCGGCTGACGGCCGTCGTAGTATTGCCGGCCAAGAGTTAAACAGGGGGTATCGGTAGATTTTCATGGTAAATTTAATTACAAAATCATTTTCTCTATTGGTAAGACAAGTATTCCTTCGGCGCCATTGCGCTTCAGGTTGCCAATCACTTCCCAGAACTCCTTTTCGTTGATCACAGAATGGAGTGAGCTCCATCCGCTTTTTGCCAGAGGCATAATCGTAGGTGAAGTCATTCCCGGGAGAACCTTGATAATCTGATCCAGTTTTTCATTTGGTGCGTTGAGCAGAATATACTTTTTCCCCCTCCCCTTTTCGACCGCCTCAATACGGAAAATCAATTCGTCGAGTATAGCCTGCTTCTCTTTGGAGAGGTTGGGTGTTGCAACCAGCACAGCTTCAGACTCCATAATCACCATCACCTCCTTCAAACGGTTACTCACCAGAGTACTTCCGGAACTTACAATATCGAAAATGGCATCCGCCAGCCCGATCCCGGGGGCAATCTCCACTGAACCGGCAATAAAATGGATATCCGCGTCAATATTGTTTTCCTTTAAAAAATCTCTCAGAATCCGAGGGTATGAAGTGGCAATTTTCTTTCCTGAAAACCACTCCAGTCCGTTATATTCCAAATCCTTCGGTATCGCGAGTGAAAGACGGCACTTACTGAATCCCAGGTGCTTGATGATCTCTACAACCTGTTGTTGCTCCATCACCTCATTTTTGCCAACAATCCCAATGTCGGCAACGCCATCAGCAACGCATTGCGGGATATCATCATCACGGAGAAACAATGCTTCCAAAGGGTAATTTTTTGCAGCAGAGATTAACCTGCGGCTGCTTGCCACAAGCTTGATGCCTGATTCCCCAAGCAAAGTCATTGAATCTTCGTTTAACCGACCTTTGGTCTGAATAGCAATTCTCAAAATTGAATCCATTTGTTTAAATTAAAAAAGGCCTACCTGATTGATAAGGTAAGCCTGTGTTTTGGTAATAGATTTATGGACGTACCAACCCCGGCTCACCTTATGGCAAGTGATGATGGTGTCCGGTATAAATGGTGATCTTTGTCATATTTATTTTAATCCTGCAATATTAAACAAAAATTGGATTGAATCTTCCAAAACATTAAGTTGAATGTTAAATTTTAATTAATTGTCTTTGCAATCGATTGCGCAATTTATATATTTGCGTCCGCAATCTATAAAACACACGATATGTTAAAGAAAATGCTCCCGTTGTTCCTGATGATTCTTGTTGCCTCGGCAAGCTTCTCAAAATCTGAGAATAATAAACTATTTACAAAGGGGTACATCAAAAAGACGATGAAAAATGTGACGGACTGGCAGCTCAAAAATCCGAAGCATGAGTTGACGGACTGGACTAACGGCGCCTTTTATGCCGGGGTATCCGCTGCCTGGAAGACTACCAAATCGAAGGCTATTTATAATGCCATGATTGAAATGGGGCAAAAAAACAACTGGAAACCGGGTCCCCGGTGGTATCATGCCGATGACATTGCCATTTGTCAAACCTACGTCGATGTTTTTAAAGCGGAGAAAAAGCAGGAGATGATTCAACCCTTTATCGACACCCTGGCCATTTTAATGAAAAAGCCTTACCCGACCAAAGGGAGCCCCATGATAAAATGGTGGTGGTGTGATGCGCTTTTTATGGGTCCGCCTGCAATTGTTAAACTCGGTGTAGTTACGGGGAATGAGAACTACTTTAAATTCAGCGATCAGCTGTTCAAAGAAACTTATTCACTGCTCTATGACAAGGAGGAGCACCTTTTTGCACGCGATCAGAAATATGTGATTAAGAATGACGGGAAAGATATACATGAGGTAAACGGTAAAAAGATTTTCTGGTCCCGCGGAAACGGCTGGGTAATGGGCGGAATCGTCCGTGTTTTGCAGGAATTACCTGCAAATTATGCCGGCCGGGATTTCTACATTAACCTCTTTAAAGAGATGTCAGCGAGCCTGAAGGAGCTTCAGCAGGCCGATGGAATGTGGCGGGCCAGTTTACTTGATCCCGATTCGTATCCCGGAGGTGAAGTAAGCGGAACCGGTTTTGATTGTTATGCAATTGCCTGGGGTATCAATAACGGGATACTTGATAAAACTGCCTACCTGCCAGTCGTTGAAAAAGCATGGATCGGACTGAACAAATGTGTCAGGAAAGATGGTCATGTTGGATGGGTACAACCGATAGGCGCCGATCCTAAAAAGAATTTTACTGCCGAAAGCTGGGAGGTTTACGGTTCCGGGGCATACCTGCTGGCGGGAA